>NZ_JAYWYV010000003.1:0-253592 GCF_048147885.1 Acinetobacter sp. 228 | reverse complement strand
ATGGTGGGCCGTCCGCGACTCGAACGCGGGACCAATGGATTAAAAGTCCACTGCTCTACCAACTGAGCTAACGGCCCTGAACCAGTATTCAAACTAGGTTTGAATATGCAGTGCAAGTCAAGCTAAATAGCTCAAAGCACCACTTTGTTTGATGGAGCGTATTGTAGCAAGATCTCATTGCAGCGCAAGTAAAAAATAACAAAGTTGCCCATGTTTGATTATAAATACAACAATTATGCTTTATCTAAACAAAAAACAGGCAACTTCAGTACTTAGAAGCGATATTGATAGGCCTGGATATTGGAAAAAACCTCTGCTGTAAGCTCCGAATATGCAGTTGCACCTGGCAATAACACCAGCAGGCGTTCATCGGTTTTACTTGGATCAAATGCTTGCTCTTTCAATTTATTTTTCTGGTATTTGAAGGTGCCTGTAGTTTCAACCTGCTGTTGTATACGCAGAAATACGGGTACCGCATAAGCCGGTAAGCATTTTTTAAAACAAGCAGCCATGGCGGCTAAATCTGCATCATTTAATTCTACATCGGGCTTCAGGGTAATCGCAGCCATACCGGCACGACCATTGGTATTTGGAATTTCTACACCATAAACTACGGCTTCAACGATTTTGTCATACTCAGTCAGCATGTTTTCCACTTCAGTTGTAGAAACATTTTCACCTTTCCAACGGAAAGTATCACCTAAACGATCGACAAACTGGGCATGACGGAAGCCGATATTGCGTACCAGATCTCCGGTATTGAAATAAGCATCACCTTTGCTAAATACATCCTGCATGATGACTGACTTGTTTTTTTCAGGGTCGGTATAACCATCAAAAGGTGAACGACGGGTAATTTTACCAATCAGTAAACCAATTTCACCTTTTTTCACCCGCTTGCAGTGTCCTTTGGCATCCCGTACCGGCTCGTGTTTATCTTTATCAAAAGCAATAATGGCATAAGGTGTCGGGGAGAAACCGACGGTATTGTCAAAATTGAAAATATTGCTAAAACCGACATTGCCTTCACTGGACGCATACAGTTCTAGCACTTCCTGAATGCCAAAACGGGATTTAAATTTGTCCCAGATATTCGGACGCATCCCGTTACCAATCATCTTGGTCACGCGGTGGTCTTTCTCCAGTTCAGATGGGGGAGCATCCATCAGATAGCGGCATAGCTCACCGACATAGCCAATCGCAGAGGCATCAAATTTTTTCACATCCTTCCAGAAAGAGGAGGTTGAAAATTTACGCCGAATGGCCAGGGTGCTGCTCCCTGCAATGACACCACACCAGCACACGACCATGCCAGTGGCATGATAAAGTGGCAGGGTACAGTACATGACATCATCTTTATTGAGATTCAGCACATGCCCATAGGTGCCATAAGCGAGGGTCCAGCGACCATTGGTAAAAATGACCGCTTTGGGCAGGCCGGTAGTGCCTGAGGTATAAATATAGAACAGCCCGTCTTTGCCTTGTACTGAATGGGTAGTCGGCGGATTGAATTTTGGAGAAAGATCAATTTTTTCAGCCAGGTTAACGAAGCCTTCAGGTGCCTGCCCCGGGTCGGTTTGAGTATTCTGATCTGCAAACCAGTGCAGGCGTTCGCCACTAATATTCAGGTCATTACGAATTTCATTCACAGCCTCACCGCACTCTTCACCGACGATCAGGGCAATTGGTTTGACCAGATTAATACTATGTGCCAATACCTTGCCTACTTGTGAGGTATTGACCAAAGCGCTCGTCACACCCAGTTTAGCCAGACCAATCACACTGGCAATCAGTTCAGGTCGGTTCTCGATCATTACAGCTACGACATCACCTTTCTTGGCACCCAAAGACAGATAGAAATGTGCAATCTGGTTGGCCCAGGCATTGAGAGTGGCATAGCTGTAGCTTTGGTCTTCAAAACGCAAGGCGATGCCGTCCGGGTTGCGCTTGGTTGCTTTTTCAAAAGCCAGACCCAGCCCGGCCGGTGTATTCGGAGTACGTAAATACGCCTGTCTTAGACCGGTAAGTAAATGGGGTACTTTGGTCAAGAAAGTCGGGAGCTTGGCAGCAACATCTGCAATACCAATAAGATCATGTGGTTTCATTTGGGTCATGAGAATCCTATTTATTTTTCATATCCGATACGTTCGATTTATATACAGTAGGCGAGCTATCCATCTTTTAGCGTTAAAAAGCTAGTGCAATCAACCTATTCTGACTAAATCTAGCAAAAAAAACCTAGTCACCGAAATGACTAGGTTTTTTTATATGACTGCAATTGAGCAAATTATGATTCAGTTGCAGTATTTGCTTTTTTCGGTGGACGACCACGTGGACGACGTGGGCGAGCGGCCTGCTTCTCCACTTTTTCAGCTTCGCTGGTTTCAGTTTTCTCTGCCTCTACTTCGGCCTGGCCTTGGGTCTCTACCACAAGTGCTTCTGATTCAGATACTTCTGACTCAGTATTTGCTTCAACTGGGGTAGTATCTTCAGCCTGAGTTTCGGTAACTACCACTTCAGTTTCAGGAGCAGCCTCCACTTGTGCCGTGGTTTCAGTCGCCTGTTCAGCTGGCTGAGTATTTACGGTTTGTTCAGTAGTTACTTCCTGCACTGCAGCTTCAGTTACCATAGGTGGGGCAGGCTCTGCTTGCGCTTCAGTTGCTACAGGCGCAGTTTCAACCACCGGAGCTGTTTCTGTTTTAGCCTGTTTGGCTTGCTGTAAGGCTTGTTCAGCAGCCAGTTTAGCCAGACGGCGGCGCTCACGTGGATCGTTTGCGACACGTTTGTCCGACACCGGTTTTGGTGGTGTCAGATCCAGAACTGGAGCCGGTTCTACTTCCACCTTGGTTACTGTCACCTGAACATCACGAGTAACTGGCTTTTTCTCTGTGGCAGGCGTTGCTGCACGCACCAGACTCGCGTTGTACTCTTTTGTGAACTTCTCTAAAGCGCGGTTGAACGTTGGTAACAAACCAAACTGCTCAATCAGCACCGAGCAGTCTTCACCATAGACATGGCGAATCAGGCTGCCAATGGTGAACTGACCCAGAGTCGGCACTTGTGACGGGGTCAACTGCTGAACTGCCGGCTGTTGAGACTGTCGTTCACGTTGCTGGCGACGACGCTGACGCGGATCGTTGCTGGCACGTGGTTTTTCAGCGCTGGTTTCAGCTGGCACAGTTTTCTCGTCGACTGCTGTTAGTGTAGCTTCCACCACATTTTCAGCAGCGGCTTCTTCAACTGGCGCATCTGCTGGAGCAGTAACTTCAACCGCTGGCGTTACAACTGCAGCATTGTTATTCAATGCCACGATTTCGCTTTTCGCCTGGTCAATATTCACCACCATGGCTGTTGGCATCACGTCTTGACGTGGCGCATCGACCAATTCAACACGAAGCTGTTTGTCATCGACTGCTGGAGCCTCAACAACAGCAGGTACAGTTTGTGATGCCTGCTCATTCAGCACGCTTGGATCGCGGTGGCGATTTGGACGTTCCTGACGTGGCTGGTTACGGCGGTCGCGACGTGGTACAGCCTGTTGTGACTGTTCATTGGTTTGAACATCATTTTGCTGAGTTGGCTCGTTGTGATGCTGACGGCGAGAATTACGCTTGTTTTCACGTGCTTCATGACGTTGCTCTTGACGAGATACCTGAACGACTTCTTCATGCACCTGGTGTTGCTGAGGAGCAGAGGCTTCAGACTGAACCTGCTCACGCGGCTCTCTGTGCTTCGGATTGCGCGGCTTTTTATTGTTGTGACGAGGCGTTCTTTCCTCACGCTCTGCTGGTTTTTCTGTAGCATCACGTTCCTGCTTATGGGCTACTGTTGATGGTACCAAATAAGCATTGTTCGCAGGTGCTACAACTTGTTGTTGTACAGGTGGCTGTACATGGTTTTGTACCTGTTGTGCAGCGGGCTGTGCCACAGGTGCTGCGACGTGACCGAACTGACCACGACTTACTGCACCGCCATTGATCATCTGTTCAATCGCTGCTGCTGCATTGTTGGCGGTACGCGATTGATCAACAGTCGTAGCTTGCTTTTGTACAAACAGGTTTTCTAACCATGCACATGGGCTGGTTGCAGGTGCAGCAACTTGCGCTTGGACAGGAGCCGGTTGAACAACAGGTGCTTGCTGTACATTTGGATTTTGCTGATTATTACGGCGTTTATTGTTTCTGCCGTTATTTTGCTGTGGGGCAGGCGCTGGCGCAGCAGCATGCGTATGTTGTTCTTCTTCTAAATGCCATTCAGACGACTCATAACCCAGCTCTTTTTCACTTGAACGAGTTGCTTCAGTACGTTCATAGCTGGTTGGTGCAAAGCCTTCGGCATTATAGGTAATTTCATAATGCGGTGTTTCCAGATGCGGATGCGGCAACACAGTAACACGCACATTTGACGTCTGTTCCAAATATACCAGGGTATGACGCTTTTCATTCAATAAGAAAGCTGCGATTTCGACTGGAACTTCGACTTGAACTTCACCATGACGTTCACGCAGGGCAATCTCTTCCACTTTACGCATAATCGAAAGGGATAAAGAACGAAGATCACGTACCATACCGGTACCATGGCAGCGTGGGCAAACGTAGCCAGTCGCTTCTTCCAGAGAAGGACGCAGACGTTGACGGCTCATTTCCATTAAACCAAAACGTGATAATTGACCGAATTGGATACGGGCACGGTCACTTTGAGTGGCTTCACGAAGTTTCGCTTCAACCATGCGCTGGTTACGATCTTTGGTCATGTCGATAAAGTCGATCACCACCAGACCGCCGATATCGCGTAAACGCAGTTGACGCGCGATTTCTTCTGCTGCTTCAATATTGGTGTTCAACGCAGTGTCTTCAACGTCGCTACCGCGGGTTGATTTTGCTGAGTTAATGTCAATTGACACCAAAGCTTCAGTCTGGTCAATCACGATCGAACCACCAGAAGGAAGTTTCACCTCACGTTCATAAGCCGTTTGGATCTGGCTTTCGATACCGAAGTGAGCGAATAGAGGCTCATTTAAGGTATAAGTTTTTAATTTGTCTAATTGAAGTGGCATCACTGCTTTTACGAAGTTATAGGCTTCGTTATAAGCTTGTTCAGAGTCAATCAGGATTTCTGCAACGTCATCACGTAAGTAATCACGAATGGCACGTGTTACCACGCCCGCTTCCTGATGCACCAACATTGGAGAAGGGCCAGAACTTGCTGTTTTCTGGATTTGTGCCCAAAGGTCGAGCAAGTGTTGCAAGTCGAGTTGCAGTTCTTCTTGTGAACGACCGATCCCGGCTGTACGCACGATGACGCTCATACCGCGTGGCACGTTTAAAGAGGCCAGCATTTCTTTCAGTTCTTCACGCACTGAACCTGAGATCTGACGGCTGATACCACCACCTTTCGGATTGTTTGGCATCAAGACCAAATAACGGCCGGCAAGAGAGATAAAGGTAGACAGGGCAGCGCCTTTGTTGCCACGCTCTTCTTTTTCCACCTGAACCAGAAGCTCGGTGCCTTCAGTGATCAGTTCACGGATATTTGAAGTCTGGCGAGGGTCGGCTTTGTAATAAGAATTTGCGATTTCACGCATTGACAGGAAGCCTTGACGACCTGCACCGTATTCAACGAATACAGCTTCTAAAGACGGTTCAACGCGAGTCACGTGACCTTTGTAAATATTGGATTTTTTTTGTTCACGGGTACGATTTTCTAAATCAAAATCGTAAAGACGCTGACCAGTGACAAGTGCAACGCGAATTTCTTCGGCATGTGTTGCATTAATCAACATACGTTTCATGGGTGTAACACCTTATAGTGATACACAGCAAAAAATCGCTATACACGTAGCAAACATCACACATCACGGATCAATGGCTCAAATCTGCAATGAATTTCATTGTGGTTTGAGTCTTTTATGACCGAGCTCTATTTAATATAGATGGGCTTCGGTTTTGATTCACGTATTGATGATGGCAATACGGCTTCAATCTTTAAACGGATTAAAGTCACCTGAACGCTTCACTGGCGGACGAGCGGTACATTGGATGTGTGTAACTTTCACTGTCACATTGCTCGAAGATCATCCCTTCTTTATAGAAAGTGTCTTGATACGGAATTGTCGTCGTATCTTTACAAACTGTGCAGATCCAATGCATCAACGCTGTAGCCTGAAGTCGTCTTCAGGTTGCGACTAATCTGATGTGTATCAGTTTACGTTTAAAAACCAACTAGGTTGGCGACATATTTTTTAAGACAAACTGATTTATGTACCTGAGGTACAATTAAACGCAACAGTTTGCTTTGTTTGCCGATATAATAAGCCTTCGGCGTGGCATAATTCTTTGGGGACCTTCTCGTATCATGTGAGTCTTTAATTGAACAATCAAGTTCAGAAAAATCTGAAATGATTTAATTTTTACTCACAAACGATGGTTTCCGTGCGCTGACTATATCAAACCTTGCATCATCTGCCTATGGGCTAAGCTTATGTTTCTTGTGTAAAGCATAACCTAAATGATCAGTTTTTAATCAATTTTAGTATTTTTTAGGTCATAGTAACTGTATGAATTCTACGCAACAATGGCAAAACGTCACTTGGTTTGAAGTGGATGAACATCAAGATGGACAACGTATCGATAATTTTCTGTTTAGTCGTCTGAAAGGTGTGCCAAAAAGTCGTATCTATCGTCTGATTCGTGAAGGCCAGGTTCGCGTCAATAAAAAACGCATTAAAGCAGAAACCAAACTCGCAATCGGCGATCAGATTCGCGTTGCACCGATCCGCTATGAGCAGAAAGACGAAACCGCGGCCCCTGTTTCGGACAAGGTCGCACAAGGCCTGCTTGCTCGCGTGATTTATGAAGATGAGGGCCTGATGGTCGTCAACAAACCATCAGGAATTGCCGTGCATGGCGGTAGCGGTGTAGCCTATGGCCTGATTGAAGGCTTGCGTGCCGCAACCGGTAAAAAATATCTGGAACTGATTCATCGGATTGACCGTGATACTTCCGGTCTGGTGATGATTTCCAAAAAGCGCAGTGTGCTTAAAACTCTGCAAGACATGCTGCGTGAACATAAGATCAAAAAAACCTATGCAGCGGTGGTAAAAGGGCAGGTCACTTTAGACAAGCAGCTGATTGATGCGCCTTTACATCGTTATGAGCTGGCCAACGGCGAGCGCCGGGTCTGCGTGTCACCGAAAGAAGGCAAGGAGTCTAAAACCCAGTGGAACGTGCAAGAACGTTTTATGCATGCCACATTGGTTTATGCATCTCCACTTTCTGGTCGTACCCATCAGATTCGTGTACACGGTTTGAGTATTGGTCATCCGTTGGTCGGTGATGAAAAGTATGGACATGAAACCGAATATCGTGGCCCAAAACCACGCCGTCTGTGTCTGCATGCCATGCGTTTAGAGATTCCGGGTTATCCGACCATTGAAGCGCCATTGCCAGAAGATATGCAAAGTCTGGTGGCGCAGTTAAGAGCGCAGAAGGCAGATAAGGTTGTCATTGCTACGGAAGATGATGAGTAATTTTTTAGCTTTTTAATGAATCCTCTTTGATGCCCTACTTTTTCAAGAGGAGTGAGGGGGATTTGAAAAGTTATCGCAATGTGAAATTAAGGTAATGCTGCAATAGGTATTTGTTTTATTCGAAGCATTGTGTGGGCGTTGGCTTACTTTTCAGAGATGAAAAGTAACAAAAATCTTTTGTAGATATGATGGCGCGTCCTTGCGCCACAGATCTACAGCGACATCCATGTCGCAATCGAGTAGCGAATACCTGTATGCCGTTCTCCCTCCTTTTTTAAAGGAGGATCGGGGTGGATTTAGACTGAATCAAATATTAGGAACCTTAGATGAACTCACCTGTAAAACTGGTCATTTTTGATTGGGATGGCACTTTATTTGATTCTGTCGGTCAGATTGTGGCAAGCCTGCAATTTGCCGCACAGCAATTTCAGCAACCTTTAACCGCTGCAGATGCGAAGAGTATTATTGGGCTGGGTTTACCTGAAGTTGCACAGCGACTTTTTCCAGGTGTGCCAGAACTACATAGCGATATTTTACAGGCCTATTCAGAACACTATGTCGCGAACTCGGTTGAGGATGCTTGGTTTGAGGGCGTATCTGAAATGTTATATGCATTAAAAGATCAAGGTATCAAGCTGGCAGTGGCCACAGGAAAAAGCCGTAAAGGTCTGGATCGTGTATTAAGGCAGACCAACAGTGAGGCCCTGTTTATCAGCACGCGTGCTGCGAGTGAGACCCGTTCCAAACCTCATCCACTTATGCTGCAGGAAATTCTGGCTGAAACCGGTGTAGAGACACATGAAGCGATTATGGTTGGCGATACTTCCTATGATCTGGAAATGGCCATGAATATCGCCATGCCAAGTATCGGCGTAAGTTATGGCGTGCATCAGCCTGAACTTCTGGCGCAATTTAATCCGGCCAGTATCGTGGACGATGTGGCTGATTTACATAAAGAACTATTGGCTAAAGTCCAATGGAAACAGGCTGTTTAATTTATTATCTTGGTTACAGCAAAAAGGACTGATTTCCCGGGTTTAAATTGGCTGGGGGAACGCTGCAGATTTAAGCATTTATTCTTATCTTTTAGTCTAAGACCATAATTATACTGATTTTGTGGAATCAGGTTATGGTCACTATTCTGCTAAATAATGATTTAATCTAAGATTTAAGATTTTGTTTTATATTAATTTTTATAATTGGTCCTTATAGATAATAGCTATAGCAAAAAATAAAATAACTATTGGCACAAATGCCGGATTTTTCCCATCCTAAAACCGTTTACTCCTATGCTCACTCTGATAAAGGTAGGTCATGCACGTGATCGGCCTGATTATGTGCATATTTTCTGTCCTGTCAGATTCCAGCATAAGCCTAATTTTTGCAGTTTAAGGAAACATTGATGTCGAATTCTGCTGTCGTTGAATCAGTTGCACAAGCACTGCGTAGCGCTGAATTATCACAAACCGCGATCACACCAATTCGCCCGGAACTTGGCGGTGAAAGTGCTGACGTAGATATCGCCTATGCCGTTCAGGAAGTGAATACCGAACGTGCTTTGTCTGAAGGTCGCCGTCTGGTCGGTCGTAAAATTGGTTTGACTTCTAAAGTCGTTCAAGCACAACTGGGTGTAGATCAGCCTGATTTTGGTATGTTGTTCGCGGATATGGCATACGGTGACGGTGAAGCGATTCCGGCCGGCCTTCTGATTCAGCCGAAAGTTGAAGCAGAAATTGCATTGGTGATCAAAGCAGATCTAACCAAAGAAAAACACACTTATGCAGACATTATCAGTGCAACCGACTATGCACTTCCTGCAGTAGAAGTCGTGGATAGCCGTATTGAAAACTGGAAAATCAGTCTAATCGATACGGTTGCTGATAACGCATCTTCAGCGGCTTTCGTATTGGGTTCACGTCCTGTGAAACTTGACAATCTTGACCTTGTAAATTGCAAAATGACCATGACTCGCGGTGAAGAAGTCGTGTCTCAAGGTATAGGTAAAGCTTGTCTTGCAAACCCATTAAATGCCGCAGTTTGGTTGGCTGACGAAATGGTACGCCGTGGTCGTCCATTACTTGCAGGTGACATCATTTTGACTGGTGCGCTTGGTCCAATGGTTGTAGCCCACGCAGGCGACGAATTCGTTGTTGAGATTGAAGGCTTTGGTTCAGTAACAGCTGCATTTGCTGCTGAATAAGAAAATATTGAGAGTACATTCATGAAAAAGATTAAATGTGCAATGATCGGTCCAGGTAATATTGGTACGGATCTGCTTTACAAATTACAACGCAGCGAATGGTTAGAACCAGTATGGATGGTGGGGATTGACCCAACTTCTGAAGGTCTTGCGCGTGCAGCGAAAATGGGTTTAAAAACGACTGCTGAAGGTGTAGATGGTCTTCTTCCTCACGTTCTTGAAGATGACATTAAAATTGCATTTGATGCAACTTCTGCATACGTACATGCTGAAAACAGCCGCAAGTTAAATGAACTTGGCGTGTTAATGATTGACTTAACACCTGCTGCAATCGGTCCATTCTGCGTACCACCTGTAAACCTTGAAGCATTGCTTGAACAAGGTGAAGTGCCAAACGTAAACATGGTGACATGTGGTGGTCAGGCAACAATTCCGATGGTTGCTGCAATTTCACGTGTTCAACCTGTTGAATATGGTGAAATCATTGCAACTGTATCTACAAAATCTGTAGGTCCAGGCACACGTAAAAACATCGACGAATTCACACGTACAACTGCTGACGCAATTGAACAAGTGGGTGGCGCGAAACAAGGTAAGGCAATCATCATTATTAACCCGGCTGAGCCACCGTTAATGATGCGTGACACTGTTCACTGTCTCGTTGAAGGCGAGCCGGATCAAGCAGCGATTACTGAATCTGTTCACTCGATGATCCTCGAGGTTCAAAAATATGTACCAGGTTACAAACTTGTGAATGGTCCAGTATTTGATGGTAACCGTGTTTCTATCTTCCTAGAAGTAGAAGGTTTAGGTGACTTCTTACCTAAATATGCAGGTAACCTTGACATTATGACTGCAGCAGCTGCACGTACAGCAGAAATGTTTGCAGAACGTGTTTTAAACGCAGCTGAAGCTTAAGGAGTTACCACATGTCTAAAATTATTATTAATGATATGACTTTACGTGATGGTATGCATCCAATGCGCCATCAAACTACACCTGAGCAAATGGTTGCGATTGCAACTGCACTTGATGAAGCGGGTGTACCGTTAATCGAAGTGACACATGGTGATGGTCTTGGCGGTAACTCTGTAAACTACGGTTTTGCAGCAGCAACTGACGAAGAATACCTGAAAGCGGTGATTCCAAACCTTAAACAAGCGAAAGTATCTGCACTTTTACTTCCTGGTATTGGTACGGTTGATCATTTGAAAATGGCACATGACGTTGGTGTAGCAACGATTCGTGTTGCAACACATTCAACTGAAGCAGATGTATCTGAACAGCATATTACTGCTGCACGTAAATTGGGTATGGACACTGTGGGCTTCTTGATGATGGCGCACATGGCTTCTCCAGAAAAATTGCTTGAAGAAGCACAAAAAATGGTGTCATACGGTGCAAACTGTGTGTATGTAACTGACTCTGCAGGTTACATGTTGCCACAAGACGTGACTGATCGCGTTGGTATTCTACGTGAAAACCTTGGTTCTGATATCGAAATCGGTTTCCACGGTCACCATAACCTAGGTATGGGTGTTGCGAACTCTGTTTCAGCAGTACAAGCAGGTGCAACTCGTGTTGACTTGGCCTCAGCAGGTCTTGGCGCAGGTGCGGGTAACACGCCACTTGAATTGTTTGTTGCGGTAGCGAACCGTATGCAACTTGAAACAGGTGTTGACTTGTTTAAGGTGCAGGACGTTGCAGAAGACCTCATCATTCCAATGATGACGCATCAAATTCGTGCGGACCGTGATGCGGCGACTTTAGGTTATGCGGGTGTTTATTCTTCATTCCTATTGTTTGCAAAACGTGCTGAAGCGAAATATGGCGTATCTGCGCGTGAAATCCTGATGGAACTTGGTCGCCGTGGTACGGTTGGCGGTCAGGAAGACATGATTGAAGATTTAGCTTTGACGATGTCTAAAGCACGTGAATTACAAGCTTAATGGCTTGAAGTTGATGTGAAAAAAAGCGTCCGAAAGGGCGCTTTTTTATTGCTTCCAGCATTGCCATCCCTAAGAGTTGGATGATTATTGGAGAACTTTTTCTTCAATGAGCGGTGATGCCTATGCCGCGGTCAAATGAGATGGCCGGTCGAAGTTTAAGTAAATCCATACTGGTTCAGCAAGGCTCAATAATGCCATCAGTAAAGAATAGCCAGCCTTGAACTCAAAAGTAGGAATGCTATAGCCAGGACCACAACAGCTAAATGTCGTTTGAGATGCAATAAGGTAAGTCCTCATTCATGTTTTTATTATAAATTTTGAGCTGTATTGATATCTTTGTTGAACTTGGCATGAAGAAGAAATATTCGTAGATAAAATATTTATTTTTGGATATTTAAATCAAAATGTTGAGGAGTTGAAAGAGAGATCTAGCGAGTTATATTTGGATATTAGTAATATATTAAAACGATAGCATGAGATATTATTTTTATTAAACTTTATTTATTAAAAATAATTCTGATAATTTCCTTAAACATAAAAACGATAAATAAAAACTGGTATTTTAAAGTTTTTTAAAAATTTACTCTTATTAATAAAAGAAACAAAATATTAAATTGAATATTTGGTCAAATTTTTAGTTTTATTAATCGCTTTAAAATCTAACAGATTTTGTGCTTGAACAGGGCTCTGCAATAGGGCGATTTAAAAGAACAAAAGTTTAATACTGTGGTCGGATTTTTTATTTAAATCGACTTACGCATGATGGCGGCATGGATTTTATCTGCTGAATGGGGAACTCATCATGCATCGTCACAATTTATGGATAGCAATATTTGCTGCGACAGCAACTTTAGGGACAACTGCAACGAATGCAGATTTTATTGACGACAGCAATGTTCAACTGAAGTTTAAAAATTTCTATTTAGACCGCCAATATCAGGATAATTATTCGGCACGTAACTGGGGTTCATGGTCGCAAGGTATAACGCTGGATGCCAAGTCTGGCTATCATGATATCGGTGCGGGGGTGCAGGTCGGGGCTGACGTTCTGGTTCAGCATGCAGTCAAACTTAAAGCTCGTGATCGCAATCCAGACTGGGTTTTACCGCATGATGGCAAGAAATCAAAAGACCATTTCGGTAAAATTGGTGCAACGTTGAAAGCCAGAATTTCACAGACTGAATTAAAAGTAGGGGAGTTACTTCCGGTATCTCCTGTTCTGGTATTCGATCCATCGCGTCAGTTATTAACGACTTATAACGGTGCCTGGTTAGAATCCAAAGAGATTAAAGATACTAAACTGACTTTGGCGTATGTGGATAAAATCAATAACCGTTACGACAATCAGTTCCGTGATTTAACCTTGTTTGCGCCTGCTAGAGGCAAAAACTATTACGATAATGGTGAAGCTTCTGACGGTATGTGGATTGCAGGTGTAGACCATCAGCTCAGCAAAGAAGTGGACGCAAGTTACTGGTATGCCGATGTTCAGGACATTTACCAGCAGCATTATCTGGGCCTGAGTTATAAAACCCAGTTGGGTGAAAAAACCAGATTAGACAGCAATGTCCGTTATTTCAATAACTCTGAATCTGGCGATAAGCTATATGGTGAGATCGACAATCAGGCCTTATCTGCAGCTGCAAAAGTGAATCATGGTGCACATACCGTCGGTGTGGGTTACCAGCAAATGTTTGGTAATAGCGCATTCCCGACGTTAGGTGGCTGGGTGCCACAGCCTTATCTGGCGAACTGGGGAGTAGCAACCTTTACTGCACCAGAAGAAAAATCATGGAACGTTTCTTATGGCTATGACTTCTCTGAAGTCGGTTTGAAGGGCCTGAATGCTACAGCGATTTATTTTAAAGGATACGATCAGAAAGGTACTGGGGCCTATCAAGGTCAGAACTTCAATACCGATGAGGTGAATGCGATCATCAACTACACTGTGCCAGAAGGTAAGTTAAAAGGTTTAGGCGTACAGGGGATGTATATTGATGTGAATTTTGCCAATCCGGCAAAACCAGATCTGCAGGAATACCGCGTGGCCACCACTTATACCTATAAATTCTAATATCAGCGTATTTTCAAGGCAGTCAGTTTTCTGGCTGCCTTTAATGTTTAAGAAACCAATTAAAGCCTTAAATTTAGTAGGGTTTATTTTAAATTAATAATTAAAACAATGACTTAAATTATATCTATTTTATAGGGTGCAATCGAAATTTTGTATCAGTTGATTGCAGTTGAGCGGTTAATATAAGGGTGTACACAAGTCATTTTAATGAGTCAACTTGACGTGGCGTTCTTGAAAATAGAGGGACACGCAAGCTAAAGACTGTAAGAGGAAGCAATATGAGCACTGTTCAAATCCCTGACTATCAAACAGATCCATTCTTTGGCTTAGAAGACAAATGGATTGAAACCGCTGAAGGTGAGTTGACCCATTACCACGAAATTGGTGAAGGTACACCAATTCTGTTTTTGCACGGTTCAGGTACAGGTGTATCGGCTGCAGCGAACTGGTGGTTGAACCTGCCTTCAATTGGTGAACAAGCACGTTGTATCGCAATTGACACGATTGGCTATGGTCAGACAGTGGTTGCTCCAGGTACACAATATGGTATCCGCGCATGGGTAGACCATGCGATCCGGACTTTAGATGCGTTAGGTATCGAAAAAACCTGGCTGGTGGGTAACTCTTTAGGTGGCTGGTTGGCATTCCAGTTGGCACTGGATTATCCAGAGCGTGTACTCGGTATCGTATCTATGGGTACGGGCGGCGCAAAACAGACTGCTGCATTGAAAGCACATGCAAACCCAGTTCTTACAGAAGAAGGGATCAAGAAAACCCTGTCTATGTTCGTAGTGAACAAAGACCTGATTACAGATGAACTGGTAAAAGTACGTTTTGCTTCAGCAGCAAATGACTATGCTTCAAACCGTTTGATGGATGTGGTAGGCGCACGTGACCGTGACCGTTTTGAATTCCCGCTCGACTTTGAGAAAATGAAAGACATCACTGTGCCAGTACTATTGATTCACGGTACGCAAGACGTAGTAATTCCAGTATCACGTACATGGGATATCTTGAATGTGGTACCAAATGCTGATGCGCACATCTTCAGCCAATGTGGTCACTGGTCTCAAGTTGAAAAATCAGATGAATTCAACACTGTAATCAAAAACTACCTGGCTGTTCACGGCGTAAAATAAGTTTGATACAGTTTTAAAAAAGGATGGCTCGGCCATCCTTTTTTATACGTTATATATTCAACGCACTGCATATAAATGAATATGATTCTCATTCACCAAAGTGGGTTCGAAAAAATCATGATTTTTAGATACTTGTTGAATTTTAACCGAGAAAAACCTGAATTAAGTTTTATTAGACTTAAGTTGTAAACGCAGCATATTTAGAGTGAAAAAGATGCATGATTGGACGGGGCTAAACTATAAACTTAAGTACTCGCCAAGCAGTCCTTATCAAAAAATAGAATTAAAAATAAATCTTTAAGCAAAAAATAATAAAACGAAAAAAGCATATGTCTACCAAAATTCGAATGACATATGCTTAACCAGGAAGGAGTTTAATTCTGTTCGCTGCGGTTAATATCGAGATAGAACACCCGGGTCAGAAGCTCAAGAAATTTGCTGACTGCATAGGATTTATTGTTTTTGTGGTAACTGACATACAGGTCCAAATACGGCAGCTCTACGTCCAGAGGGCGAATCACAGTATTTTCCATAGTCAGCGGCGCGATATAACCAGGTAAAATCGTGCACCCCAATCCGATACCGATCGAGTTGATATTAAACAGGATATTGTCAGCTTTTTGGACAATATTAAGTTCAATGCCGTTAGCCTTGGCAAAATCCAAAATTGTATGGTGCAAGGTAAAAGACTGCTCTGCTGATGGAATGATAAAATCAATACCATTCAATGCCTTAACTGGAATACGGTCATATTTTGCCAGCGGATGGTCTTTGGGCAGCAGGAAAATCAGCGGTTCACGAATCACAAACTGACTTTCAATTTCATCGCTATTGAAATTATGACGGGTAAAGGTCAGATCCAGATCACCTTTTTTTAACAGGCGCATTTGCTCATTGTTGTTCAGACTGAGCAGTTCAATTTTTAAATCCGGATTCTGCACCCGCAGATTAGGCAAGATATACGGGAAAATTTTCATTTCGGCTACCGGAACAAAGCCAATCCGGAGCATTTGCTGCTTGGCCTGTGACACCTGACGTGCCATGGCAACGGCCTTGTCTGCTTGTGCCAGGGTCAGGCGAGCCTGCTCCAGGAATACGGCACCTTCTTCGGTCAGCTCCACTTTACGTTTGGTTCGGTTCAACAGCTTTACGCCGACGTCTTCTTCCAGGTCCTTGATTTGCTGGCTAAGGGAGGGTTGCGCGGTATAAAGTTTAAGTGCTGCCTTGCTAAAGTTCAGTTCTTCAGCAACGGTGATAAAGTAGCGGAGGTGTCGTAATTCCATGTCATCAACCCAAAAAGTAATCCAAAAAATGTCTTACTATAATTTCATCAAAGTATAATCTATAAATAACTATGTCGTGAAGATTATTTTGCCATTCATAAACTAAATGCTCTGAGAGGATTAATGGATGTTTTAATATAAAAATCCATGTCCTTAATAATTGCTTTAAGCTATTAATTGAAACAAAAAAAATATTTCCCCAAATCCCGCCTAAAATCCATTATCCATTCGAATTGAGTCTATTTACTTTGTGCCTTGATGGGTCACAGGAGATTTTCATGAGTGGAAAAATTGATGTGCGTGAAATCGACGCTTTAGTCGATGCACAAAATGGACGTATCACTCCATCTATTTATACAGATCCAGATATTTACGAATTAGAACTTGAACGCGTTTTCGGCCGTACCTGGTTGTTCCTTTGTCATGAGAGCCAGATTCCTAAGGCTGGTGACTTTTTCAACACCTACATGGGTGAAGATCCGATCATCGTGGCACGTCAAAAAGATAGCTCAATCAAAGCATTCTTAAACCAGTGCCGTCACCGCTCAATGCGTGTGAGCTTCGCAGACTGTGGGAATACACGTGCATTCACATGCCCGTACCACGGCTGGTCTTACGGTATTGACGGTTCTTTAAAAGACATCCCGCTTGAAGAGCGTGCTTACCCACAAGGCGCATGTAAAGAGCAATGGGGTCTGGTGGAAGTTAACCGTGTTAAATCATACAAAGGCCTGATATTCGGATGCTGGGATGAAACAACTCCAGATCTAGAAGAATACATGGGCGATATCGCCTGGTACCTAGATGGCGTTGTTGACCGTCGTCCAGGGGGTACAGAAATCATCGGTGGTGTCCACAAGTGGGAAATCGAGTGTAACTGGAAATTTGCAGCTGAACAGTTTGCATCTGACCAATACCACGCATTGTTCTCTCATGCATCTGCAATTCAAGTGCTTGGTGCGAAACCAGACGACGAATCATCTAAGAAATTAGGTGCTGCGCAAACTGCTCGTCCTGTTTGGGAAACTGCCAAAGATGCAATCCAGTACGGTTCACGTGGTCACGGTTCAGGCTTCTTCTTCACAGAGAAACCAGACGCAAACGTTTGGGTTGACGGTGAAGTGGCCAACTACTTCCGTGAAACTTACGAAGAAGTAAAAGAGCGCCTAGGCGAGACTCGTGCACTGCGTCTTGCAGGTCACAACACCATGTTCCCAACATTGTCTTGGTTGAACGGTACTGCAACACTTCGCGTATGGCACCCACGTGGTCCAAACAAAACTGAAGTTTGGGCATTCTGTATTGCGGACGCTGAAGCATCTCAAGAAGTGAAGGAAGCATTTGAACGTTCTGCAACACGTGCTTTTGGTCCTGCTGGTTTCCTAGAGCAAGATGACTCTGAGAACTGGATCGAGATTCAAAAAGTTTTACGTGGTTACAAAGCGCGTCAAAACAAACTCATTATGGAAATGGGTAAAGGTAACGAGAAAGTACGTGAAGATGGTATCCCAGGTATCACCAACTACATTTTCTCTGAAACTGCAGCACGTGGTATGTACCGCCGCTGGGCAGATTTATTGATCCATGAAAAATGGGAAGACGTGGAAAAAGCGGCTGACGAATATGAGAAGGAGCTTATGAAATGAGTCAAATCAGCTTAGAACTTCATCATCAAATTAGCCAGTTCCTTTACCGTGAAGCAAAGCTGCTTGACGACTGGAAATTCCGCGAATGGTTGGACACGTTAGCTGAAGACATTTCTTACACGCTACGTACCACACCAAACGCACAAACCCGTGACCGTCGTCGTTCAGTTGAACCACCTACCACTTGGGTGTTCAACGATACGAAAGATCTTTTAGAGCGTCGTGTGGCTCGTCTTGAGACCGGTATGGCTTGGGCTGAAGAGCCTCCGTCACGTACAACTCATATGGTTTCTAACGTGATTGTTGAAGCCACTGAAGTTGAAGGCGAATACGACGTGTACGTAACGTACCTGTTGTACCGCACGCAAAAAGAGAAAGACGTCGTGATTTACTGTGGTAAACGTCATGACAAGATCCGTAAAGTTGAGGGTGGCCTAGGCTTCCAGATTTTCAACCGTAAGATCATGCTTGACCAAGTTACTTACAGTTCACATAACCTGAGTGTGTTCTTCTAATGAATAAGATTTTTGTATGCCAAGTTGACGAATTAGACGAAGGCGAAGCATTGAAAGTAGATTGTGGCGTAAACGGTATCGATGCGCTGGCAGTATTCAACAACGGTGGTGAGTTCTTTGCAATGAACGACCGTTGCTCACACGGTAACGCTTCAATGTCTGAAGGTTATCTGGAAGATGACGGTACTGTTGAATGTCCACTTCATGCAGCACGTTTCTGTTTAAAAACAGGTCAAGCACTTTGCTTACCAGCGACTGATCCAATCCAGACTTTCCCAGTGATTGTTGAAGATGGTCAATTGTTTGTAGAGATGGCAGGAGAGTAATCATGGGTTGGCTACAAGGCGAAGTTGCACTTATTACCGGTGGTGGTTCAGGCTTAGGCTGGGCATTGGTTGAACGTTTCCTGGAAGAGGGCGCACAAGTTGCCGTTCTTCAGCGTTCACAATCAAAAGTTGATGCACTGAAAGAACATTTTGGTGACCGCGTGCTTGCGATCGCAGGTGATGTGGCCAGCTATGAAGATAACGTTCGTGCAGTTCAGGCAACTGTGGAACGTTATGGCAAACTCGATTGCTTCGTAGGCAATGCCGGTATCTGGGATCATTATGCAGATATCGTCAATACCTCAGGCGAGCAGCTAGAGAAAGCCTTTGACGAGATTATGGGGATTAATACCAAATCTCTGATCCTCGGTGCGAAGGCTGCACTGGATGCATTGATCGCTTCTGAAGGTTCTATCATATTTACTTTGTCTAATTCAGCACTGTACTCCGCTGGCGGAGGCCCTGTATATACTGCATCTAAGCATGCCGGTGTCGGAATTATGAAAGAACTGGCCTACGAGCTTGCGCCTAAAGTACGAGTGAACGCTGTTGCACCATCAGGTATGAATGTGAATATCAAGGGTGCTGCATCTTTAGGCCAGGAAAATCTTGGTCTGCTGGATGCACGCGATCCTGAGAAAATCGCACGTGGCATGCCACTGAACTTCTTACCTGAACCGGAAGATATGACAGGTTCATACGTGCTGTTGGCATCTCGTCAAAATAACCGTCCTCTGACCGGTGTTCTGATCAATGCAGAATGTGGTCTGGGTATCCGGGGCTTGCGTCAGCCACGTGCCGGTTTCTTTGACGAATAAAATCTAGTCTGAATCAAATGGACTTATCGGCAGCCTGTTCTAAGGCTGCTTTCCTTTTCAGGAGTCTCTCATGGCCGTTAAACTCATTTGTGCATCGCACAGCCCCTTAATGGAATTTGCTTCCCCACAAGAAAAACGTCAGGAAGTCGCAGTACGCGAAGCTTTTGACCAACTTGCAGCTGAAGTGAAAGCTTACGACCCAACCTTAATCATTACCTTCGGTCCTGACCATTTCAATGGTTTCTTCTATGACCTGATGCCAAGTTTCTGTGTGGGTATCCGTGCCAAAGCGGCAGGTGACTGGGATTATGGTAAAGACAATGACCATATCGATGTACCAGAAGACAAAGCCTTGGCGATGGTGCGTCGTGTACTGGACGAGGGTGTGGACGTGGCATACTCCTACCGTATGCAGGCCGACCATGGTGTGACTCAGCCACTGCATTTCTTGTGCGAAGGTCAGTTGGACCGTTATCCAACCATTCCTGTGTTTATTAATGGTGCTGCAGCTCCAATGCCAACCACCAAACGTACCATCGCTTTGGGTCGTGCAGTCGGTCAATACATCAAGTCTTTAAACCTTGAAAATGAGCGGGTACTGGTTTTAGGTACAGGTGGTCTGTCACATGATCCACCTACACCGCAAATGGGTTCAGTACCACCAGAAGTGGAAGAGTTTCTGATTGCCGGTCGTCATCCGACTCCGGAAGCACGTTCAGCACGTCAAGCGAAAATCATTGCTGTGGGCCAGAAACTGGCAGCAGGTGATACCTCTGTTGCAGTCCCTCTCAATGCAGAATGGGATATTGCACTGCTGGAAAAATTCAAGAATGCCGATTTTGCTGCACTCGAAGCGATGACTGAAGCTGAAATCCGCCGTGATGGTGGCCGTGGTGGTCAGGAAGTCCGTTCTTGGATGGCTGCTTTTGCTGCTTTAAGCGAGATGGGCGAATACGACATGACAACACACTGCTATGAAGAAATCAGTGAATGGATTGCGGGCTTTGGCATCGTATCTGCAGAGTTAAAAGGTTAATGACATGAGCAACATCGAAACTATCGTAATTGTAGGTGCTGGCCAGGCAGGTGCAAGTGCGATTTTAGAACTTCGTGGCAACAAGTACGAAGGCAAAATCATTCTGATCGGTGATGAAACGCATCTGCCTTATGAGCGTCCACCACTGTCTAAAGACGTAATTCTAAAACCTGAAGAAACCAAGATTGAAATTCTGTCAGAAGAAAAACTGGCTGAACTTGGCGTAACAACTATCCGTGGTAATGGCGTTGCAAAAATCAATGCTGAAGCCCACACGGTTGAACTTCAACATGGTGACGTTGTTGCTTATGACAAACTGTTACTTGCCACTGGTGGTGCAGCACGCCGTTTGCCAAACTTCGATGCACTAGGTAAGCATGTTTATACCCTGCGTAACCTGGAAGATTCACAGGCACTGGTTCCTGTACTTCAAGCAGGCCGTCGTATTGTCCTGATTGGTGGCGGTGTGATCGGTCTGGAACTGGCTTCTTCTGCGCGTTTCAAGGACTGTCAGGTGACTGTAATTGAAATGGGTCCTATGGTCATGGGTCGCTGCTCGCCGCGTATCCTGAGCGAGTTCCTGCTAGAGCAACAGCGTCTGGCCGGAATTGACGTTCGCCTGGAAACCAAGATTGCAGACTGCAAGCTGGATGGTGAAGAAGTTGTGATTACCCTTGAAGGTGGTGAAGAACTTCGGGCTGATGCTGTAGTGTACGGTATCGGTATTGTGCCAAATGCACAGCTGGCTGTAGAGGCCGGTCTGGATGTTGATTTTGCAATTAAAGTGAATGAAAACTGCCAGACTTCAAATGCAGACATTTACGCTGCGGGTGACGTAGCAACTCAGTTACGTGACTGTGGTAACCACCGTCGTGTAGAAACCTGGGAAAATGCCAACCTGCAAGCAGGCATCTTTGCACGTCATGTGATGGGTGTCGAGCATCCAGTGGCCAATCCAGCATGGTTCTGGACAGACCAACTGGATATCAACTACCAGTTTGTTGGCGATATGGCTGCAGCTGAATGGCAGGTTCGTGGCGAAATCAATCCAGAACTTCGCGCTGAATCCTCATTCGTGATGTTTGGTGTGACTGACGGTGTGATCGTTGGTGGTATCACGGTGAATGCTGCTAAAGAAATGCGTCATCTGAAAAAGCTGATCAGCAAGCAGGCTGCATTTGAAGCAGACAAATATCTGGATCTTAGCCAGGATCTTCGTAAGCTTGTGAAGTAATCTCGGTTTACAAAGGAGCAGACCTCGGGCAACCTGGGTCTGCTTTTTTATGGCTACTTTATTTATTGTTTGGGCATGACCACTATTTATATTGCGACGTTTAATTACTTTGTGCAGGTGTGTCTTACTTTTCAAAGATGAAAAGTAACAAAAATCTTTTGAGCGTTTGAGGATACTTCCTTGTATCCCAAACGCTCGAGCGGCATCCATGCCGCTTGTAATATTGCTAATCGTGGATTTGAACAGAACTTTTGGTTTAATTCTTTTTATTATATTTAATTGAGTTGTATATGAATTCAAACTCATCTCCCATGATTTTAACAGCCAGCATTTATGCCTTGTTGGTGCTCATTTGGGCCGCCACACCATTGGCCATTGTTTGGAGTGTGGCTGAAGTGCATCCGATGTGGGTGCTGGTGATTCGTTATTTTGGTGCCTGTGTCATTGCTTTGGTTTTATTGGCAATTATGCGTAACCCATTGCCATTTGATCAAACGTCATTAAAAAGTTATGTGGCAGGTAGTCTTAATTTAATTGGGGCACAACTGTTTATTTATCTGGCTGCCAACTATTTAACGTCAGGTCTGATGGCGCTGATTTTTGGATTCTCGCCATTGATTGCCGGTTTAATCGGTCATGTGATTTTAAAAACCCATAAACTGATCTGGGTACAGTGGCTCGGTATGGCAATTGCGGTAGGTGGCCTGTGTTTTGTGTTTGCCGACTCGGCAGACAGCAAGATTAACCCATGGGGTGTGGTACTGATGCTGATCAGTATGGTGTCCTATATCAGTTCGATCTTCTGGGTCAAACAGATCAATGCACCATTAAAGCCAATGTCGCAAGCCACGGGTTCGCTGCTAGTTTCTGCGCTGGGTTCTTTATTGCTGATTCCATTTATCTGGCAGCACTTTCCAACCCAGATGCCAAGCAGCCATGCCATCATCGGATTTATATTTACCATGATTCTATCTTCGATTGTGGCGATGCTGTGCTATTTCTGGCTGATTCGCCGTTTGGCAGCTTCCACAGTCTCTCTCAGTAATGTCATGACACCAGTGATTGCCTTGGTACTGGGGGCTACACTGAATAATGAAATCATCAGCAGCCATGCTTTTGCGGGTGTTGCTGTGGTGATGTTCGGGATTATCCTGTATTTCTCTAAAGAATGGCGTGAGCAATATTTTTCCAGACACTAACCCTTCCCTGAAGGGAAAGGGCAAAATTTTTTATTAGGTCTAGATATTTTCCAAAAGCAGACTGGAAATGCTAGACCATCACGACGAAACAACAATTTGTAAAACAACTGGGTAGTCAAAACACTTTAAGATGCAAGACATAAGATCAATAAAGCTTGATCAAGCTTATTTGGGACAGTGTCAAGATGTCTGAATCCAATAAAATTGTCGTTTATGCAGCCATGTTCGGCAATTTGGCGATTGCCCTCGTTAAATTTGTCGCAGCCTATATTACCAACAGCTCTGCAATGCTGAGTGAGGCTGTTCATTCGGTAGTCGATACCTTGAATGAAATTCTGCTGTTATACGGAATGAAAAAAGCCAAAAAACCTGGAGACGTTAAACATCCGTTTGGTTATGGCCGTGAACTATATTTCTGGGCTTTTATTGTGGCATTGCTGGTATTTGCACTGGGTGCCATTGTCTCTATTCTTCAGGGTATTTATCACATTATCCAGCCTGAAGAAATGCAGAATCCTATGATCAACTATATCGTGCTTGGCATAGCCATTTTATGTGAAGGGTTTTCATGGTTAGTGGCACTAAAAACATTTCGTAAACAAAAAGGAAATATGGGATATTTTGAAGCCTTTCGACGGAGTAAGGACCCAACTACCTTTACCGTTTTATTTGAAGATACTGCTGCACTGATCGGCTTGGTGATTGCCTTGGTCGGTATCTTTCTTGCTCATCAGCTAAATATTCCCGAACTGGATGGGGTGGCCTCAATCTTAATTGGGGTGGTGCTTGCCGTATCGGCCTGGTTTTTGGCACGTGAAACCAAGGGCCTGTTGCTCGGTGAGACTGCGGATCCTAAACTGCGGGAAAATGTATTAAATATTGCGCAACAGGATGCTGCAGTTTTTAGTGCCAACGGGGTATTAACGGAACAGATGGGCGCGCATCAAGTCATTGCATCCTTAAGTCTGGAATTTAAAGATGATTTAACATCCGATCAAATTGAAGCCTGTGTAAACAGGATCGAGACCCAGATTAAACAATTGCACCCGGAAATTATTGCCCTGTTTGTGAAACCACAAACCAGGGCCGTATGGTTGGAGCGAACCTTAGGCCGTGTATAACCCATATAAAAATCGCTTGAGCCCATTTTTCTGATTTCAGCCTGTCTCTCGGGTATGCTTAAGCTGATGAAACGGATCCTCGTCTGGGGAACAAATGCACTCCGTCAGAAAGTTACCCATAGGAGTCATGACTTTGTCAAAATGAGCCTAAAGGGGTTTGGCATCATTTTGTATGTTTAGGCAGAAGGTTGCGAGCAGTATTTTTCTTATAATCTGTTACTTTTATAAGCTGAAAGGTTTTTACATGGTGTTTTTATTAAAAATAACAAAAACATACATGATTAACAATATTGGATTTCATACTATATTGCTACGCGCCTGTTTTAAGTTTGTATGCTCATTTAAACGCTGCTGCACTTGACGATTTCAAGCGGTAGCTAACTTGCATATAACGAATAATAAATAGTGGATATTTATGCAAGATTTTTTTAAAACTAAAAAATTTCAGTTACCCACACAGTCCAGCTGGAAACATGTCTGGTCTAAGCCGGTATTTGAGTATCTGCATTCCGATCATTTTGATGGTCAACGCTTTCATAATCTGGAATATTCCCCATTATCGCGTAGTCGTTTTGATTTATATAAATGGCTGGTTACCCGAAAGTCCAGCACCTGGCAAGTCAACCTCGATGAGGAGCGTGCCGAGTTTTTTGCACGTCCACGTGCTTTGCCGCAGCATCGTCCTGATGCTCCCCTAGATGACTGGCAGATCTGGTTTATTGGTCATGCCACCGTACTCATTCAGATTGGACCTTATAATTTCCTGACCGATCCGGTCTGGGGCGAATATGCTGGTCCTTCTGCATCTACCGGGCCACAGCGCGTCATTCCGGCAGGTATTGCCCTGGATGAACTACCCCATATTGATGCTGTGTTGCTGAGCCATAACCACTATGACCATATGGATCTGGCCAGTCTGGAGTGGCTGCATACGACGTTTCAGATGCCGATTTATACAGGGCTGGGCAATGCCTGGTATTTGCCAGAACATTATACCGTGCATGAAATGGACTGGTGGGAAAACGCCTTTTTTGAAGAGATCAGGATTGTCTATACACCGGCACAACATGCTTCTGGGCGCGGCATACGCGATCAGAACTGTGCCCTCTGGGGAGGTTTTTCTTTATTGCATGGCAAGGAGCATTGTTTCTTTGCCGGAGATAGTGGCTATGCTTCCCATTTTAAAGAAATCCGCAAACGTTTAGGTGCACCGCGGATCGCCTTGCTGCCGATTGGTGCGTATGAGCCGCGTGAACTGATGCGCGCGATTCACATGAATCCGGAAGATGCTTATCATGCCCATCACGATTTGCAGGCCAAATGCTCGCTGGCCATTCATTACCGCACTTTTCAGCTGACTGATGAAGACCGCGATGCACCAGAGCATGACTTGCATGAGATTATCAAGCATTCCTCCAAGTTAATTAATCCGTTTTACTGCATACGTGAAGGCAAACGGATTATTGTCTAAACGCTATGCTTGTTCTTGCCAAATGAGTTGAATAGCCACTACAGAAAGCATGAGCATGGCGATATTCATCACCACGGGATTGAATGCCGCAGTGAGTTGTAAAGGTGCGGTAAGTGCAATCAGCAGTAGTAATCCTGCAAGTCCCATGATATTTAATCCATGCAATAGAATTGATCTGTTCCATTTCAGAAAGCATACACCCCACAGCATTTCACATCCCCCAGAAAAGCCCACCAAGGTCTGGGCAAATGCCAGCTCAAAACCCATATTTTGCCAGATTGTGATTTCAGCAGGGGACTGGAACAGAATTTTTGGAATCAGTCCTTGATAGAACCAGAGCATTGCCAAACTTAGCCCAATGCTACACAGTACCTGATTGAAAACGGGCTTAGGATTCACGAAGCGCATTTTCCAGAAAATGGCGTTTATTTTCGCCGGAGGGGATCAGGCAATATTCAGTTTTGCCGAATAGCGTGTAGCGATTTAAAGCGATCACACGATACAGAAAATCCCGGATAAAACGCGGAACCAAATAACCTGCGCTCATTAAATTAAATGGAAAACCGAGATGCTGCAGCGCCTTCAGTAATGCAGTCGATTCGGTATACAGTGTGCCATCTCGGATGACAAGCATGGTGGTGTAATGTTCAGTGGACATCTGATAGTGCTCAAGCAGGGCAATACCTAAAGGAGATTGGGCAGAGACCAGTTTAAACTGTATTTTTTTATCGTATTGAATTAAAAATCGTGCCCAGCCATTACAGATCACGCAAACGGCATCAAACACAATGATGTCGTGCTGTTGAATGATGTCTTCAATATTTGGATGCATTCTGGTATTTCTTTTTGTATGAGCTTGCTTCTATAGTGCTGGATACCGCAATAAAAAACCACCCGAAGGTGGTTTTTCTATACATATCTAAAGTGGCTTAGATGAAACTAGGTAGCCCTTTGGCTGGGTCGCTTTCACGAGCCGCTTGAGCATCTGCTACAGTCATCCCCAGTGCTTGTGCTACGCCTTCACCGTAAGCGGGATCACAATGATAACAGTTGCGGATGTGACGGTATTTGATGAAATCCAGGGCATCGCCCATTGCTCTAGCCGTATTATTGAACAGCGCCTGTTTCTGCTGGTCATTCATTAGATTGAACAGGGCACGAGGTTGGCTGAAGTAATCATTGTCATCTTCACGGAAATCCCAGAAATCGGCATCACCGGTGATTTTCAATGGTGGCTCTCTGAATTCCGGCTGCTCCTGCCACTGGCTAAAACTGTTCGGCTCGTAATGTGGCAATGAACCATAGTTGCCATCCATGCGGCCTTGACCATCACGGCGGTTCGAATGTACAGGACAACGTGCAGCATTGACTGGAACCTGTGAATGATTCACGCCAACACGGTAACGCGCTGCGTCGGCATAGTTCACTAAACGTGCCTGTAACATACGGTCCGGTGAGTAGCTGATGCCCGGTACCAAATTGCTTGGTGCAAAGGCTGCCTGTTCTACATCCTGGAAATAATTTTCCGGATTGCGGTTCAGTTCGAATTCACCGACTTCAATCAGTGGATAATCGCCCTTTGGCCAGACTTTGGTCAGGTCAAATGGATGATAAGGCACTGTTTCGGCTTCCAGTTCCGGCATGATCTGAACGTACATTTTCCATTTTGGATAGTCACCACGTTCGATGGCATCAAACAGGTCGGTCTGGCTGCTTTCACGGTCTTTGGCAATCAAGTCTGCAGCTTCAGCATCGGTCAGGTTCTGGATGCCTTGCTGGGTACGCATATGGAATTTTACCCAGAAGCGTTCATTTTGGGAATTGATAAAACTGAAGGTGTGACTGCCAAAACCATGCATATGACGGTAACCGGTCGGAATCCCGCGGTCGGACATGACAATGGTCACTTGATGCAAAGCTTCAGGCAACAGTGTCCAGAAATCCCAGTTATTGGTGGCGCTGCGCTTGTTGGTTTTCGGGTCGCGTTTGACTGCTTTATTCAGGTCAGGGAACTTGCGCGCATCCCGCAGGAAAAACACCGGGGTGTTATTGCCGACCAGATCCCAGTTGCCTTCTTCAGTATAGAATTTTAAGGCAAAACCGCGAATATCGCGTTCCGCATCGGCCGCACCACGTTCACCCGCCACTGTTGAGAAACGGGCAAACATTTCGGTTTTTTTGCCGACTTCAGAGAAAATTTTAGCGCGGCTATATTGGGTAATATCATTGGTCACGGTAAAGGTACCAAAAGCACCTGAACCTTTGGCATGCATACGACGCTCTGGAATCACTTCGCGGACAAAGTTGGCCAGTTTTTCATTCAGCCATAAATCCTGGGCAAGTAAAGGTCCACGCGCACCTGCCGTCATACTGTTCTGGTTGTCGACCACAGGTGCCCCAGCCTCAGTAGTCAGGTGGGTGACAGGGCATTTTTTAAAATCTTGGCTCATCTTTCCTCTCCAAGTTTTGAATATCTTATGTCGTTTACCTAGTATTCATAAAATATTGAGATATATGCTAATCAGATCAGGTTTCGCTATATTTACAATATCTTTAAATAAAGGGTGTTACAGCACAAAACGGAATTCAGGGTATAATTGAGTGAGCTCACTCAAAAAATATTTTTAAATTTAATAAAGTTTAAAATGTTGAAAATTAAATGGTTACTCTTAAAAAGTAACGGGTTTTCCACTCTGTGACAATATCAAATTCTATATATTTTGAATAACTCGAATAATGAATGGGATTAAACGAAAATAACAATATCTAAGTCGATAATATGTTTTTATCAAAGGATAAAAATAATAAGTGAATAGTATTGTTTAAAATAAATTTTATAACTGATTTATTTTAAACGTTTTTTTAATCGAGTTTTGTTTGGCTGAAGAAACCCATAAAAATAATGAATGAAATAAGGGTGTTTTCTGGCTATAACTCCCATTTTTGCATATAGAAAATCCTGGCTAAATGGGCTTTATTTTTGAAAAAGCATTGGCAAATATGCTTGAAAATTAGTCAGCCGGCCCTATAATTATCTCACTCCTTCTTCCAAATGATATAGAGAGCAAGATGGCCAAGAAAAAAACAGCCGAGCAGGTAGTGATCCACAATTTTGTGGCAAAACACATGCATGAAGTCAACAAAAGCCAGGTCTTTGTAGACCGAAAGAAAAATGCAAAACGTGGCTACAGCAAGCACAGACAAGGGCGATATTCCATGGAAGATCGCCCTTTTTTAATGGCAGCTTAAGAGGTTTATAAGGTGGTTGGGGGCGATGTGGTGGCTGTTTGGGGTTGGATTTGAGTGGAGAAAGCGGGGCGACTGGCCGGGTACGACGGGTTTGTGAATATTGATTTGGACGACGGGACTGGTTTGAAGATTCATCCGTGATTAAATCATTGAAAAGTTTATGTAGTCTGCTTTGAACAGGCGCTTCAGGATGAGGGGAATGAGGCTGCGGCCTGGCCTGTTGAAAACTGGCAAATTGATGTTTTTGTTGCTGATAAAGTTTGGCGGCCATCACGGAGGGGTCATGTCGGCCTAAACGCCGTCGTTGCGATGCCGAAATTTCAATGCCCAGTAGTGGCGACATTTTAGGCCGTTCGGTAGAGTTGCTGGTCCGATTGCTGGCAGGGCGGGAGCGAGATGAATACGAATCATCAGTATTTTTTCGGGCTTTTAAGGCAGGTGCAATAATAACAATATAGAACACCACAGCTACCATGAACAGAATGACCAGAAATTCCATAACCACCTCCACCAATGTCGAGAGTGAGGGGGCTGGAAAAGCCCCGTATTAAGCACCTACCATACGCGTGGCTGATTTCACTATATCTCCCAGACCATGAGTTCTGAAATAATATTCTAACCAGCTTTTTACCATGAGTGGATTGTCCATTTTTAACACATGTTGTAGCAATTTCTGTGCATCACTCATCGGAACATGACAAATGGTTTTACGAACCCGCAGAATATTACTTGAACTCATCGACAGGGTATTAAAGCCCATGGCCATGAGTAAAACGGCAGACAGCGGATCACCCGCCATTTCCCCGCAGATACTGACCGGTTTTTCATTGCGATGACAGTCCTGCACCAGACGGGTCAGGGCACGCATTACTGCAGGGTGCAGGTGTGAATAGACATTGGCCACCCGTGGATTATTACGGTCGACGGCCAACAGATATTGGGTCAGATCGTTGGAGCCGACCGAGAAGAAATCGACCAGTTCGGAAAATTCATCAATCTGATATAGCACGCTGGGAACTTCCACCATAATACCGAGTTTAGGCTTGTTTACCTTGACCTGTTCCTCTTCCTGAATCGCCGCATGATCACGTTCCAGCAGGTAGAGCGCTTCTTCGACTTCACTGACACTGGTCACCATCGGCAGCAGAATATGCAGGTTATTCAGTCCGATACTGGCTTTGAGCATGGCGCGAATCTGTGAAGAAAAAATTTCCGGATGGTCCAGGGTAAAACGGATGCCACGCCAGCCGAGTGCCGAATTTTCTTCTTCAATCGAGAAATACGGCAGGTCTTTGTCTGCACCAATGTCCAGAGTCCGCATCACTACCGGTTTATTGGCAAAGTGACTGAGTTGCTGGCGATAAATCGCACGTTGTTCTTCCTCGCCCGGGAAGCGGTCACGTAACATAAACGGAATTTCAGAACGGTATAAACCGACACCTTTGGCACCACGCTGCACACCACGCACCACATCAATCATCAGACCGGTGTTGACGTATAGTTTGACCGCCACGCCATCCGGGGTAATCGCATCTTTGGTTTCGTACTGGCGCAGATCTTTAGCAATCTGTTCTTCTTCTTTTTGAATTTCTTTATAGCGACTGCGCAGGCGACGTGGCGGATTAATAAAGACCCGGCCCTGATGCGCATCGACAATCATTTCCACATCATCGAGGGTATTGATTGGCAGTTCGGTTACGCCGACCACAGTCGGAATACCGAGAGCACGCGCTACAATCACCATATGTGAGTTCATGGCACCTTCAGTGGTGACAATTGCGGCAATTTTATCTACCGGTAATTCAACTAGTGCCGCCGTCGAAATTTCTTCACCAATCAGGATGCTTTCATCGGTCAGTTCACGGTGACTGGCATCTGCTTCCTGTAAACGGGCCAGAATACGCCGGCCCAGATCTTTCAGGTCTGCTACCCGCTCACGTAAATAATCATCTTCCATCTGGGAAAATTGTGCCACATGATTGTCAATGACAATCCGCACCGCGCCTTGTGCCCAGTGACCTTCACGGATAAAAGCCTTGATTTCTGCAGGCAGTGCATTTTCATCCAGCATCCGCAAGAATACACTAAACAGTGCGCGCTCTTCAGCCATGAGTGCATCCTGCATCTTGTCATCCAGCCACTGAATTTCTTCACGGACTGAATTCAGTGCGCTATCCAATAACATCAGTTCTTCACTGATATCATCGGCCTCACGTTCCGGTACGGCAGTCAGATCCGCTGGCGGATAAAGAATCACTGCACGGCCTAAGGCAATACCCCCTGAACCGGAAACCCCCTGAAAGGTTTTATAGGCAGGCAGGTTACTCGGTTTACGGAATACATCAATATTGCCCACCGCATGGGCATGCGCAATTACGCCTGAAAGCTGGGCACAGAGCGTAACCAGAAAAGATTCGGCAGCTTCGGAAAAATCCTGTGGCTCCTTGTTTTGAACAACCAGTACGCCCATGACCTTGCGACGGTACATGACTGGAACGCCAAGAAAAGAGTTATAAAGCTCTTCACCGGTTTCTGGCAAAAACAGGAACCGTTCATGTTTAGGAGCATTGTCCAGATTGACAATTTCTTCACGCTGGCCTACCAGCCCCACCAGACCTTCCCCTGTCTGCAAAGATACATGACCGACGGACTCCGCATTCAGGCCCTTAGACGCCATGAGTAGATAGCGCTGATTGCGTTCATCGAGGAGATAAATCGAGCAGACATCAACCTGCATGGCTTCGGCTACATGATTGACCATGATGTCAAGTGATTCATGCAAACTGGTGGACGCATTGATCTCCTGAACAATACGTCTCAAGGTGTCCAGCTGCATATTCGACATAAGGTCTGCTCCATCAATTCAGAATTTCAGTAATTAAGTTTATTTATAACAATAGCCAAGTAAAAAATCTGCATTATTTATGCGATTTTTTAAGGTTTTTGCTGTGGAAGTTGCTGACACAATTCCACCAAGGCTTTACGATAAACATCACGTTTGAAATTCACGACTTGACCAAGTGGATACCAGTAACTGACCCATTGCCATTGATCAAATTCGGGCGGATCAGACAGATTCAACTGAATATTCTGTGCCGGGGCCGTCAGTTTGAGTAAAAACCACTTTTGTTTTTGACCAATACAGACCGGATCGGAATCCGTACGAATGTATCGATGCGGCAAACGATAGCGCAACCAGCCTTTGGTTTGCGCAATAATCTGGACGTGTTCGGGCAGTAAGCCAATTTCTTCTCTCAGCTCACGATAGAGTGCCTGTTCAGGGGTTTCTCCATACTGGATACCTCCTTGTGGAAATTGCCATGCATTATGACCAATGCGTTTTGCCCATAAAACCTGTCCAGCATCGTTTGCCAAAATGATCCCGACATTCGGTCGGAAACCTTCAGAGTCGATCATTTGGCTACCTAAAAATTGTTTAATTTATGCCTTTGCCATCGGGGAGCATTATTTCGTTATCCAACTCGAAAAAAGCAAAGTTTAAAAATGTTAAAATTGCTATGATCTTAACGAATTTCTATCGACTAGCGGAGATAGATTTACAATTTTTTTCTTAAATTTCAGTTTTAACGAGTATTTTCATGAAATTGGCGCTATTTGATCTCGATCACACCTTGTTAAACACGGATTCGGATCATTCCTGGGGAGAGTTTTTGGTCAGCGAGGGCCTGGTCGATCCAGTTCAGCACCGTGCCATGAATGACAAGTTCTATGATGATTATAAAAAAGGCCAGCTGGATCCTTATGCCTATAATGAATTTGTATTCCAGTTTCTAACCCAACATGACAATGATTATCTGGTTGAATTACATCAACTGTTCATGCAAAAAGTCATTCGTCCACAAATGCGTCCTGAAGGTTTTAAAGCCATTGAGCGCCACCGTGAAGCAGGGCATGCCTTAGTGGGGATTACCGCGACTTCAGACTTTATTACCGCACCGATTTTTCGTGAATTCGGAATTACTGAAATTATTGCCACCAATGCTGAAGTCATTGATGGGAAATATACCGGTAAAGTTATCAATACGGCGTGCTATCAGCAAGGCAAGCTGGTGCGACTGGAACAGTGGCTGGAAGGCCGTGACGTAACTGAGTCTTGGGCCTATTCAGATTCGATTAATGACCGTTTCTTGCTGGAATATGCGGATCATGCCATTGCCGTCAATCCGGATGATCGTTTGGAAACTCTGGCAAAGGAGCAGGGTTGGGAAATACAGGACTGGTCAATCTAAACAGCCCAATCTCAGTGATATAGTCAATCTAGCACAACTCCGGTTGTGCTTTTTATGTGCCTCACTTGAATATTAATGTTTTTTCACAGTCCGGCCCAATCAGGCATGCTATGCTCAAACAACAGGACATGATAACAATAGTAAACTCTGAGGTATAAGATATGACTCACGTTCGACCGCGTATGACACATCTGTTCCAGCAGCTTGGCCTAGATGCCAGTGCAGAAGGTATTGCAACATTTATTCACGAGCATCAATTGCATAAAGACCTGACTTTACTGGATGCGCCGTATTGGTCAGAAGCACAACGTCAATTTTTAAGCGAGAAAATAGCCTCTGATGGCGAATGGGCGATTGTGGTAGATCAACTCAATGAATCCTTACATGAAAACTCAACCATTGAAGGATAATTAAAAAGCCAATCCTATGATTGGCTTTTTTAGGTCATCACTTTTAGCGAATCCTTCTCCAGATGGTGACTTGTGACAGCGTGTGTTGATACTTTCTGGCCGTTTCCCGAATCACAAAAGGCACATCCTGTGGCTCGGCCACCAATTCAAAGTGCTGGGTTAAGATATTGGTTATACCTGCCAAGGTCGTAATATTTTCCCCATCCTGCTGAAAACCACCCAGCCATTCACTACGCGCCGTATGTTCTTCCAGCCAGGTATAGGGCGAGCTCAACATTAAAATACCCCCCATATTGATACGCTCATGAATCTGCGCCAAAAAGTCTTTCGGATGATGTAACCGGTCAATCAGATTTGCTGCCAGAATAAAATCATAGCCGCTAAAATGTGCTTTAAGATTGCAGGCATCAGCCTGAAAAAATTCCGTTTTAGATGCAAACTGATCCAAAGCGACATCTTCAAGTGAACAGCTTTTTTCTTCGCTTAATTCACCTTCTAGTGGCAGTTGATAACGTACTCTGTTGCCTTGAGCCAAATAAACTGCCTGCTGGATAAAGCGTGCAGAAAAGTCCAGACCGGTTACCTGATCAAAATAGTGTGCCAGTTCAAAGCTGGCGCGACCGGTGGCACAGCCAATATCTAAGGCACGATGACATGGCGTTTGCTGAAAATAGGGTTGCGCCAGATGGACCAATGTTTTAGCAAAATTGGTGACACCAAAATATTCAGTGCCATACTGGAATTCTAGATATTGAGAGACCAGCTGGTCGCTTTCATAGTTCGAAGGGAAATGTTGCACTGCTTGATCAGAGGCGACATAGCGAAAACCGGCATGCTGGAAGAAATGCCGTCTGAAGGCGTAGCGGGAACTATATAAAGCTTCATTGCCCGCCGAAATCCAGGAGCCACCTTTCATCAGGTTATGGCGACCGTCAAAGGTCGGTGTACTGAAATCATCATAAAACGGATGCACCTGAAAACCCTGAAATGGATAGATCGGGGTTTCAGTCCACTGCCAGACATTGCCCTGAATATCGTAAAAATCACCCTGCTTGAAATGATCCACCGGACAGGAGCTGGTGCCGTATTTCAACTCGATATTGGCCTGTTCAGGACTTGGTAAATGTGGATCCAGGTCTGAAATCGCATACAGGCGATACCATTCGTCTTCGGTCGGCAAGCGAATATTTTTCCCCAGCTGTTGCGATTTCCACTGGCAAAAGGCCTTGGCTTCATGATAATTCACTTCTACAGGCCAATCCCAAGGCATCGGTACCTCTTCCAGCATCAGTCGCAGTGACCAGCCCGATTCAGTTCTGCGCCAAAAACAGGGGTAAGCAGCTTGGGAAAATTGCAGCCAGCCTAGACCTTCTTCATTCCAGTAGTGTTCGATCTGATAGCCACCAGCTTCGACAAAAGCCAGAAATTCCTGATTGGATACCAGATATTTGGAAGCTGCAAAAGCCGCTACCTGCGCTTTATGCTGGCCGTATTCATTGTCCCAGCCATAAAATGGATCGTTAAAATCTTTCTTTAGATGGATCTCACCTTCAGGCACAGGCAGCAAGCTGTTATCCGGAGCCATGCCGGTAATGATATTGGCACGCCACTGCGGATGCTGGCGTACATGTTCCAGAGCATGCTGGCGGATCAGTACGGAAGAAGTTTCCAGATGAATCCGTTCATGCTCAATGCCCATGATGATGGTCCACCAGGGATTTTGCCAGTTTAAGGGCAGAGTCAATGGGGCATGTTCAAGAATGTTCAAGATCAGGGCACGCACCTGATGACGATAATTGCGGACTTCCTGCACACTGGGCCAGTCATAATGTACTTTATCCAGATCATCCCAGCTCATCTCGTCCACACCGATTGCAAAAATACTTTCAAAATGCGGATTCAGGCGTTCGCTGATCAGTTTGCTGAGCAGCAGTTTGTTGACAAAAAAAGTGGCAGTATGCGCAAAATAAAAAATCAGCGGATGACGTAAGGTAATCGGTTTAATGAAAAAAGCATCTTCATGCTTGAGACATTCAAACAGTTGCTCATAGGTGTCAAAAGTATTCAGAAAATATTCACGTAAGTGCTGTCGGGCGGTCTGTTCATCGGCAAAATCAAGCGCCGGCGTGGGTAGCAGCATCGGTTTAGCCGAAAGCCATGGGCTGCTGGTACTTTTTTTATCTTTAGAATGGGGTTTTAAGGCAAAATCGAGCTGCATCCGTCAGGCTCCATGGAATAGTTTTAAGCATCCTTCTGCATCGCAAAAGAATGGAATTGTCTTAAAAATACTCGAAAGATATCGCCAAATGGGGGGTATTTAGGTAACAAAATGCTGCATCGTGCTTGATGCAGCATGTTCAGCTACAGCTTAACTTAAATAGGCTAAATAGGCAGAGCACTGTCTTGCATGAGCTGAACCAGAGCCTGTGCCGCTTTGGACTGCGTACGACCAGGATGCCAGACCATGCCCAAACGGCGGTTCATTTCCAGATTAATGTCTAGTTGGTGCAGGTCATGATTTACTAAAGTTTTTGGTAGCACAGACCAGCCCAAACCAATCGATACCAGCATCCGGATCGATTCCAGCGGATTGTTACTCATGCTGACTTTCGGTTTAATACCCTGTTTTTCAAACTCTGCCAAGGTGATCTGCGAGGTATAAGTTTGTGAAGAGGGCAACAGGCTTGGATATTCGAGCAAATCTTCCAGAGACAGATTTTTTTGCTGTGCCAGCGGATGAAACGGTGCCACCACAAAGACCAGAGGATCATTCCAGATGGTCACGTAATTCAGGCGTGCATCACCCCGTGGCGGCAGGGTTAAAAATGCCAGTTCCAGATCACCGGCAATCACCTGTTCATGTGCCTGTTCAGAATCGACAAAATGCACATCCAGGGTCACGTCCGGATAGGCTTGGACATAACGGCGCAAATGGCTCGGAAGATGATGCAGGCCAATATGATGACTGGTACCAATTTTCAGTTTACCCTGTACCAGAGCCTGTTCATGGCTCAAGGTATAATGAATATCACCGAGCTCGTTCAGCCAGTTTTTCACTTTAGGCAACAGGGAATGTGCCGCATGGGTGGCCTGTACGCCACGTCCGGCAGATTCAAACAGTTTGACTCCAAAGTATTCTTCCAGACTGTGAATACGTTTGGTGACGGCAGGCTGGGTAATAAAAAGCTGATCTGCAGCCAGAGATATCGAACCGGTTTCCATGACTTTTACAAAGGCTTCAAAGGCTGCGAGATTCATCTTAATCACCTATAAAGAATTTTTATGCTTAAGGTTATTATTGTTATATTTTAAGAATAAATCAAAGTAAAATTAGTTTATTTATATTAGGTTGCTGAATTACTAAACGTTTTCAACGTATTGTATTTTTAAGAAGTTAAAAAAAAGACCGCCTCTGCAGACGGTCTTTCATCAGGAACCCCGACAGAAGATCTTAGACGGTAATGTCCTCATTCTGCTGTTGGTTATTACGCTCCCAGATTTTTTCATGAAAAAAGAAAGCAACGGCTTGTACGGTGGGTTCTAACAAACTTAATGCAATGGCCATGGTCAAACTGCCGGTCACCAAGTAACCCACAATCATCGCCACAGTAATGTGCATGATGTAATAGCTGAAAGTCTTTTTAAACATGCGCTGATTGTTGTCTACAAAACGTTGAATATGTGCCATGTCGAAGTTCCTCTAAATAAGTTATCTCTGCCGATGAATAAATAATAATAATTCTCATTTAATTTGTAAAAACGAATATTTTTTATAAAATGATCGGAAAATCTGATTTAAGGAGATAAATAGAAATAATCTGAAAGTCTGATTTAATTCACTTTTTAAAAGATTCCAAAAAGTTTTTTAACTAATAAAAATGATAAATTAGATTTATGTGATTGCAGCGATATAATCAAAATCAGAGAAAGAATTTACCCAGTCCAGTGGAGTATATCGACATGGCAGGCGAGACCCAAACAGTACAAAAGCAAAATGCAAAAACACTATATGACAAGTTGTGGGATGACCATTTAGTAACGCAACGTGACGATGGTTCTGCCTTACTCTATATCGACCGTCACCTGTTGCATGAAGTAACCTCACCACAGGCATTTGAAGGGTTGCAATTGGCTGGGCGCAAGCCATGGCGTTTAAGTGCCAACATTGCTACACCGGATCATAACGTACCGACCTCGAAAAAAGAGCGTGAGCAGGGCGTAGCCGGAATTGAGGATGAAACCTCGCGCATCCAGGTGCAAACCTTGGATGACAACTGCAAGACCTTTAATATTGTTGAATTTGATATTAACGATATCCGTCAGGGCATTGCGCATGTGGTCGGGCCGGAGCAGGGCTTGACCTTACCGGGCATGACCGTGGTGTGTGGTGACTCGCATACTGCAACCCATGGTGCTTTTGGCTGTTTGGCGCATGGGATCGGGACATCCGAAGTTGAACATGTATTGGCGACCCAATGCCTGGTTCAAAAGAAAATGAAAAACATGCTGGTGCGTGTTGATGGCAAATTAGGTCAGGGTGTAACACCAAAAGATGTGGTCTTGGCGATTATTGGCAAGATTGGTACAGCAGGCGGTACTGGTCACGCGATTGAATTTGGCGGTCAGGTCTTCCGTGACATGTCTATTGAAGGTCGTATGACTGTGTGCAACATGGCGATTGAAGCCGGTGCCCGTGTCGGCATGGTGGCTGTCGATGAAAAAACCATTGAGTATGTTAAAGGCCGTCCGTATGCGCCGACTGCAGAGCAGTGGGATCAGGCAGTTGCTTACTGGAATACTTTACATTCAGATGATGACGCATACTTTGACACGGTTGTTGTATTGCAAGGTGAGGAAATCGAGCCACAAGTGTCTTGGGGTACTTCCCCTGAGATGGTGATTCCGGTCTCTCAAGCAGTACCGACTTTAGAACAAGCCAAAGATGATGTACAACGCAATGACTGGAACCGTGCTTATCAATATATGGGCTTAAATGCAGGTCAGGCATTAGCAGACATCCAGTTAGATCGTGTATTTATCGGTTCGTGCACCAACTCGCGTATTGAAGATATCCGTGCTGCAGCCGAAGTGATTAAAGGTCGCAAAGTCGCATCTTCAATCAAACAGGCGATGGTGGTTCCTGGTTCTGGACTGGTCAAAGCCCAGGCAGAAGCGGAAGGTCTGGACAAAGTATTTGTCGAAGCGGGCTTCGAATGGCGTGAACCCGGCTGTTCAATGTGTCTGGCGATGAATGCCGACAAGTTACAACCAGGCGAGCATTGTGCGTCGACTTCGAACCGTAACTTTGAAGGTCGTCAGGGCAATGGCGGTCGTACTCATCTGGTGAGTCCAGCCATGGCAGCCGCTGCTGCGATTGCAGGTCACTTTGTTGATGTTCGTTCATTTTAATTGGTACGTAGGAGCACAGACATGAAAGCTTATACCGTTGAACAAGGTATCGTTGCACCTTTAGACCGTGCCAATGTCGATACAGATTTAATTATTCCAAAACAGTTTTTGAAATCGATCAAACGTACCGGTTTCGGTGAAAATTTATTTGATGAATTGCGTTATCTGGATGAAGGTCATCCAGGTCAGGACAATTCAGTTCGTCCGATCAATCCGGACTTTGTCTTGAACCAGCCACGTTATCAGGGTGCGTCTATTTTAATTTCACGTGCCAACTTTGGATGTGGTTCTAGCCGTGAACATGCGCCGTGGGCTTTGAGCGAATATGGTTTCCGTACCGTAATTGCGCCAAGCTTTGCTGATATTTTCTTTAATAACTGTTTTAAAAACGGTATGTTGCCTGTGATTTTGGCTGAAGATATTGTTGAGCAGTTATTTAAGGAGTGTGCAGCAGCTGAAGGCTATCAGTTGACCATTGACTTGCAGGCACAAGAAGTTCGTACCCCTACGGGCGAAAGCTTTAAGTTTGAAGTGGATCCATTTCGCAAGCATTGCCTGTTGAATGGTCTTGATGATATTGGCTTAACTTTGCAGGTAGCGGATGATATCCGTGCCTATGAGGAAAAAACCAAACAATCACGCCCTTGGGTATTTGCCGAAATTCACGAATAAATCAGCAAAAATTGTCATAGCGTGACTGCGAGGCTCTTGCTAATATCGAAAGATTATTAGGTTTTTTGATTGGGTAAGACAGACATTATGGCGAATTATTGGAAACAGTGGCTTGCTTTAAGTACGGTATCGGTGATGTTGGCTGCATGTCAAAGCATTGACACGATGAAACTCAAGCATGCCAAAGCAAGTACTGAGAGCAAAAATAATGTCCTGATTTACTGTACAGGGACAGCTGATTGCCAGTTTGAGCGTTTCAACCAGACCATTATCGTCCATGCCGACAATGGCCGCATTGGTGCTGAAGCATTGAAGCAGAAACTGGTACGCTTGCAGGCTAAAAACTTAAATCAGGCCAATCCAGTTTATCTATCCGTGCCAGCAGGACAGCATGAACTGGTCGTGCGTTTTTATCCAATCAGTAAGGATAAAGCAGAAACCTTGCATGTATTCCATCGCTTTCATGCCAATAACCGCTATAGCTTAAAGATGTTCCGTAACCGTAGTGCGCGTAGCAGCAGTTTATTAAATGCTTCGGCACCGGATCCGCTCTGCGTAGATCTGGTACAAGAGCAAAAAACCATTCGTCGTTTTTGCAAACCCTATAATGCAGTCACCGGGATTGCAGAGTTTGTAGAAAAGAAAATTTAACCTCTGTCAGGTCTGAATCTGACGTTTTAAACGGAAAATCTCATGTCTAAACAAATTTTGATTTTAGCTGGTGACGGTATCGGTCCTGAAATTGTCAAAGCGGCAGAGCAGGTGCTGACTCGTGTAAATGAAAAATTTAATCTTGATTTGACATGGGAACAGGGCTTGCTCGGTGGTGCAGCTATTGATGCGCATGGTTCACCGTATCCAGACGTAACGTCTGAGCAGGCTAAAAAAGCTGATGCGATTCTACTGGGTGCCGTGGGCGGTCCAAAATGGGATACGATTGAGCGTTCAATCCGTCCGGAACGTGGTTTATTGAAATTGCGTAGTGAACTGAACCTGTTTGCCAACTTGCGCCCAGCGATTCTTTATCCGCAACTGGCTGATGCTTCAAGCTTAAAACCTGAAATCGTCGCAGGTCTGGATATTCTGATTGTGCGTGAATTAACAGGTGGAATTTACTTCGGTCAGCCACGTGGTATCCGTGAACTGGAAAATGGCGAGAAGCAAGGCTATAACACCGACGTCTATTCAGAGTCTGAAATCAAGCGTATCGCCAAAGTCGCCTTTGAAATGGCCAATTTGCGCGGTGGTAAAGTATGTTCAGTGGATAAAGCCAACGTGCTTGAAGTAACTGAACTGTGGAAACAGACAGTGACTGCGCTAAAAGATGCTGAATATCCTGAAATTAATTTATCGCATATGTATGTCGATAATGCGGCGATGCAGCTGGTACGTGCACCGAAGCAGTTTGACGTGATTGTAACCTCGAATCTGTTCGGTGATATCTTGTCGGATGAAGCAGCGATGCTCACAGGTTCAATCGGTATGTTGCCATCGGCATCTCTGGATGAAAATGGCAAAGGCATGTATGAGCCTTGTCATGGTTCTGCACCAGATATCGCCGGTCAAAACTTGGCAAATCCATTAGCGACGATTCTTTCCGTCGCAATGATGCTACGTTATACCTTCCGTGAAGAAGCAGCTGCAAAAGCGATTGAAGATGCAGTTGGTCAGGTCTTGGATCAAGGCTTGCGTACGGCAGATATCATGTCTGAAGGCATGCAAAAAGTCGGTACGGTTGAAATGGGTCAAGCGGTAGTGGCTGCATTAAGTTAAGGCAGTTTTGATTAAAAAACGCAGCTCAAGGCTGCGTTTTTTAATGGCTGGAATTTCGAATCTGAAAATAATTAACAGGTTCGACCTGAAGTACGGACAGCTGTTGCAATATTATTTTTTAGTAAAAAAGTAATTTTACATTGCAGATCAACATCATAACTGTCTGCAGGGCTGATAGGGATAGGGACGGGTCCATTCCCTGCTGAAGGCAGAGGAATAGAAATAGGACGTTGTACCACATAGCTTAATTGCCGGGCGCTGAGTATGGGGCCACTGACCTGTTGATAACCCAGGCGTTTCAGATCCAGATTTTGATCGATAAACTGACTGCTTTGACCAATAAACTGCTGCAAGTAAGCTTCCCGTTCAGTCGGGGTGGTGGTTGGAGAGTGTGTACAACCGGTCATGCCGATGCATACACCCAGGAGAATCACGGATAGTCGATGAGAAGATAACAACATAATATAATTCACTCCTGCACAGGACTGACTGAAGACTAGTTTAGGCAGAAAATGGCAGGGTGATTGTTGTAATTTGACACACGGTAAAGGGGTAGCGTAATGAGCTTGGATGTCTTTATTTAATCCGATACAGGCTCTGAACTTAACTGGAGAAAAGTCAGCAAGCTCTGCCGGTATAGCGAATCTCCTGAACAATGTCATCTTTCAAGTCAAACCAGATTTGGCATTTCATCTCGATGATATAACCTCCATTTGAGGGGGGTGGCATGGGTGCACCGATTGAAATACTTTGACTAATATTCGGTGTGCCCATTGGAATATTCATATCCCGAAAAATAGTGTAGCTGAGAGATTCTGTGGTTTGAATCGGTTTCTGCGAGGTTTTGAATCCCATGGCACGAAGATCAAGTTGACTGCGAACCTGTGTTGCAGTTTGACCGACATAGGGTTGGAGGGACTGATGCAGATGCTGATTGCCGCCAGTGGCACAGGCAACGAGAAACAAGCTGGAAAGCAGGATTAAGCACTTCATATTCATTGTTTTTATGCATGGTATTTTAATTAAATGAATAATCCAGAAATTATTAGCCCCTGTCAAATTGATTTATTCGTGGGTAAATAATTAAAGTCATAAAAAAAGCCACTAACAGTGGCTTTTGCTTGCGCTAAAACTTAGCGTGCACGATAGGTGATACGACCTTTAGTCAAATCATAAGGTGTCATTTCAACCTTCACACTGTCGCCAGTTAAAATACGGATATAGTGTTTACGCATTTTACCAGAGATGTGGGCAATCACTTCGTGACCGTTCTCTAAACGTACACGGAACATAGTATTAGGAAGCGTCTCGGTGACAACGCCTTCGAACTCGATGAGTTCCTCTTTATTGGCCATAGCCTACCTGAATGAATAAATTGGGAAGGCGCAAATTATAGTCAATTTTTTTGTAAAAAACAAGATGAAACGGGCGTTAGACTGATCATCTGTCAGTAAAATAAGCGAACTGTCACGATAATTTTTTAACTAAAAAGACACCAGTTTCTGTTGTCAGTTTGGTCAATCACAGTTAATCTAAAATTAATCTTTTTAAGTATAAATGAAGTACATACAAGGAAGGCTTTTGAGTGAGTCAGCTAACGGATGCATCAGTCGTATTACGTTTGGGCTATCAGGCGATTCGTCGTGCAGGGTTGCCAACAGAAGAACTTTTGACCAAAGCAGGAGTTGCTTTAAATCAGGTCGAGGCCAATGACCGTACGCCGCTAAGCGCCCAGTATGCCTTCTGGGTAGCCGCAGAGGAAGTTAGCAAGGACCCGGACATTGGATTGCATCTGGGTGAGCACTTGCCACTTTATCGTGGTCAGGTCATTGAACACCTGTTTGTTTCATCTGAAAACTTTGGTGAAGGACTGAAACGTGCTTTGGCCTATCAGCGACTGATCAGTGATGCATTTGCTGCCAAGTTAGTGATCGAAGATGATCGCTGCTATTTAACCAATGGTGAACAGCCTTTTGCTGAAAGTCTGGTGAATCGTCATTTTACTGAATGCGCCATGTCAGGTGTACTCCGGTTTTTTAAGTTTATTACTGAAGGGCGTTTTGAACCGATTTATATTGATTTCAATTTTTCCAAAGGAGCTCCTGATGAGGAATACTTCCGGGTTTACGAGTGTCCCGTGAGTCTGGGCCAGAAAGAAACCCGTCTGTATTTTGACCCAAGTATTCTGGAATATCCGTTATGGCAGGCTGAACCTGAGCTATTACAGCTGCATGAGCAACTGGCCATTGAAAAGCTGCAGGAACTGGCACGATATGACCTGGTTGGTGAAGTGCGCCGTGCGATTGGCTCTACTTTGGAAAGTGGGGACACCACGCTGGAAACTGTAGCTGCACAACTAAATATCACGCCACGGCGGTTGAGAACGCAACTGAGTGAGGCATGTACCAGTTTTCAGCAGATTCTGTCGGATTATCGCTGTCGTTTGGCCAAGCGTTTACTGGCAAATACCAATGAAAGTGTTGAACGAATTGTGTATCTGACCGGTTTTTCCGAGCCAAGCACCTTCTACCGGGCTTTTAAGCGCTGGACCAATGAAACACCGGTGGAATATAGAAAGCGCAAGCAGCGTTAAAAATCCCTCCTAACCTCCCTTTAAAAAAGGGAGGAATTCCCCTCCTTTCAGGAGGGGTTAGGGGAGGTAAATATTCTAAAAAATTTAAAAACTATTCCGGCATATTCAGCCAATGTGGCCCTAAGGGTAATTCCGGTAATTCAAACTGCGCCGGATAGTCGGCATGAATAAAATATAAACCATCTGCTGGTGCGGTCACGCCAGCAGCTTTACGGTCTTCTGCCGCGAAAATAGTATCAATATGCTCGGCAGCATACATCCCCTGACCAATTTCCAGTAAGCAGCCCATAATGTTTCGCACCATATGGTGCAGGAAACCATCGGCTTGAATATCGAGCACCAGATATTGACCATGCCGGATCAGACGGCAATGACTGACATGGCGGACTGGCTGATTGGACTGACAGGCGGCAGCGCGGAAGCTTTCAAAATTATGTGTGCCTTCAAACTTTTTTGCGGCCCGTATCATCTGTTCGACATCGAGCGGTGCATAGACATGGGTGACCTGTTTATGCAGCAAGGCAGGACGGACAGGATGATTATAGACCACATAACGATAACGGCGCGCCTGTGCCTTAAATCGGGCATGGAAACTCTGATCCATTTCCTTGATCCACTGGATCGAGATATCTTTAGGTAGCTGGCTATTGCAGCCCATCAGCCAGCCACGTTCTGAACGCAGGGCATCGGTATCAAAATGCGCCACCATATTGGTGGCATGTACACCCGCATCCGTACGGCCGGCACCATGCAGGCTAATGGGTTGATCGGCAACTTTGCTCAGGACCTTTTCAATGGTTTCCTGTACGCTTGCAACTCCCGGCTGTTGAGTCTGCCATCCCCGATAATGCATTCCACAAAACTCAATTCCCACCGCAAAACGCTGCATAATGACCTCAAACCTTATTGATCGTACCAATGACGATGCCATTGCTCTACAGTGTCGTATTGTAAATACATTTTCAGGGCTTTTGCATACAGATCCGCATGTCCATAACTTTCATTCAGTAAAATTTTGCAGTGATTGACCCATTCTGCAATGGCATAGCGCTGATCTGTCGCACCAAAAGGAACCTGGGTGGTCAAGACAGAAATACAACCCCGATCATACAGCTGATCAAGGAGCGCAATCAGGGCATCATTGACTGCAAGATTGCCAGTACCGAAACCTTGCAGAAATAAAAAATGGGGTGGTCGCGCCAATAAGGTATTTAGATTATTCAGCTGCTGAGCCAGATCGATCGGCTGCATCATGATACTCATGCAGTTAAATCCAGCCGCTTTTGCAATATCTTCTGCCCTGACCTGATAGCATGTCTGACCGGTTGGGATGGCAATGCTGGCATCAAGACCGGAGAAGGCATTGAGCTCGGTAGTATGCTGTTTGAGGGCAGTTTGTGCATGTAGCAACCGATGATGGAATGCCAGGTAGACCCCGGCGCTACAGCTGCTGACCGAATCTAATGCAAATCTAAGGTTATCCAGAGCATCACTAAATTCGCGCTGTTGATCCCCTTGAGCAGTCAGCAGCGGGTACTGGCTACCGGTCAGCACCACGTGTGCTGAGTCTGCAATCAGGTGTGCGAGAACTGCACTGGCATAACTCAGGGTATCTGTACCGTGAATAATCACAAAATGCTGGATCTGCCGGGATTGCAGTTGCTGAATAAACTGTACCAGTTGCAGCCAATCAGTTGCCGTACAGGCACTGCTGTCCTTAATGACGGGTGCCTGATGGTATTCGACGAAATGCTGCTCTGGAAGCACCTCTTCGAGTTTAGGAATAAATAAATCAGCAGGCATTGGTGCGAGAGGATCTCCCACGCAGCCGAATGTGCCGCCCATATAAATTAATGCAATATTTTTTATCATAAAAAAAGCAGCCAACTTTTGACTGCTTTAGTTTAAATCGAAATGCATCAGGATGCGATTTGATTCAGTAATTGCTCGGCTCGTTGTTTCTGATCAGCTGTATATTCGGCTTCTCGTTCTGCAATAATTTCACGTGCAGCAACATAGGCACCGAGCTGAATATATTGCTGGGCAAGGTCCAGGTTAAGACTTGCTTCATTAACATCCAGTAATTCCGGGAAAGATTGCACCAGCGGATCATGCTGGTTGACCGCTGCAGAACTCTCGAAATTCATTGCTGGGGCAGCAGGTGATTCTGATGTGGTTTCTAAATGATCTAATTTAAAATCCATTCCTGACAGATCTGGCTGTGCAGCCGGTTCTGCTACAGGAGTTGTCGCTGTCAAACTGGACAGGTCCAACTCAGTCGCTGGTACCGCAGTTTTTTCAGCTGTTGGAGCTGGCGTGTCAAGCGAAAAAGAAAAATCTAGAGGTTTGATGTCTTCTGTTACTGCTTCAACCTGCGCAGGCGGTTCCAAATCCAGTTTAAAGTCCAGAACAGGTGCTGTTTCTGTTACAGCTGTAGGCGTAGTTTGAGAGAGGGTGGTGGAAATATCCTGAACTTCAAAATCTACAGAAGGTACAGCAGTTACAGGCGTATCGTCAGTTTTTGCTGTTTCTACTGGCGTGGTCTTTGGTTCAAAATTGAATTCAAGCGGCTGAATATCTGCTACAGGTTCTGCAACAGGAGCTGGCTGGCTTGATTGAAAGTCCTGCTGCAATTGTTCAAATGCCAGTTCATTTGAAGGCGCCGGTGCAACCAGGTTATCAAAGGCATCTGAAGCGGCTTCTGGTGTAGAGGAAGTTTTAGGCTGGGCACTTGGAAAATCAATCGTTTCTTGAACAGCAGATAACGATTTCTCAAATTCACGCTGTTTCGCTTCAGCCTGAGCCAGAATATCTTCTAGTCCCAGAGAGCGGACATGGTTAATCAGCTGTGAAATCGCAAACTCGTCTTTTTGCAGGATATGGATATCCAGTAGCAGCAGATATAATTCGTGTTGAGAGTTATCCCGGTTCAGTGCCTGATTGATCTGCGCTTCAGCTGCAAAAAAATTACGTTCCTGAATCAGGCCTTCAATTTTCTTGCGTGTTTCTGCTGATAATGGTGTTGCTGATTTTTTTGCGACCGCGACTGGCTCAACCACTTTGGTTTTTTGTGGGGCTGCTTTTGATGCAGAGCCAGTTTTTTTCGCTTTTACCGTTTTAGTTTTTGCTTTATCTGATTCTTGAGCATCTTGTCTTTTTTTAAAGACAATTAATACGATGATCAATATCACTAATGGAATCACATAAATCAGCATGTTTTACCCCTTGGGGATAGAGTAGTTTAAGTTCGCCTATCCCAATAAATCGTCATGTGTAACTTTTTAATTAATTGGCTTTTTATCTGCTTGTTGGGCTTTGAGCTGTTGTTGTAGCTGGGCCAGACGCGCATTTAATAACTGAATTCTGTGATCCTTCTGATTGAGTGCCAATTCTAATTCAGTTACGTTTCTCTGTAATTTAACGGTTTTTTCTCGGGCTGTCATAACTTTTAATGACAATTCCTTTGAAGTTTGATTGCGTTCTGTGTTCTGGTTTGCAGAAAGCTGTCCAGAATTGTGCTGGTTCTCAGCCACCAGACTCATTTCTGCCTGATTCAAACGGTATTTTGTTTTGGCAGCGGGCGTGGAAGGTCGCTCTGTCTGAGATGCTGCAGAGACTTTAATGGGTGCAGGTGTGGTATGGGCCGAGTTTAAGTTGAGTGCTGCACCCTTACGTAGACGATTGGCATTTCCACCAATAAAGGCATGCTCATTGTCTTTTTTAATTTGCTGCATGACTTCATTGACCGGACGCTGCTGCTGTTCGGCAATTCTTGAAGCAATCCCCCACAATGACTCATTAGATTGAACCACATAAGTCGGTTTAACCTGGTTTGAAGTTGCTTGGACTGGTTTAGCTTTGGCAGTTGCGGGAGGTGGAGTTTTCACCGGATGGGCAGAAGCAGCAGCTTTTCTGGCTTGCTCCTCAGCAAACTTCTTCACCAAAGGATCACTGGAGGCTGTCTGGTGATCAGAACCGGATTCTGCAGCTTTCTGTACAGCTTCTTTATTTTGCCCTGACGTGGTTTGATTTTCTGGCAACATACTGGCTGATTTGCTTGGAGTTGATGCTGCAGTAGCGGGCTTTGGTACGGCATCTGAAGCTTGGGTCTGGGATGCCGTGACAGATTCGTTTTTAAGCACGGGAGCGACCGTCTGAGCATGAATTGCTGTCGTGACAGTTGGCGCAGACGATGCAGTTTTAGGAATCGAAGTGTTCGATAAGGCAGGGGGTGTTGTCGATTGTAATGCCAGCGGCTTTTGTAAAACCGGTTGCTTGTTTAGGGATGTGGAGGCTGCCGTATTGTAATGGCTGCTTACGGGTAAGTTCAGCGCAATATCTTTTTCACTGACTACTACAACTGGCGCAAGCGGACGTTCATTCTGTTTCAGGCTCGCCTGTAACAAATCGGTTTTAGGTCTTAAAATGGTACGCACATGTTGCAGGCGTGCAGCATTACCTTCCTTGATTTTGACAATAATATTAAGTTCCCGATCCGTCATTGGTCGTGAAGAGGTAATGGTAATGACACCTGTACCATTATTGCTGCGCCGGGTAAAAAAGTTCAGATGACCCGGTGGCTGATGCGATGCACCAATTGACATTAAATCTTCAGGCGAAGCCAGACTGACCTCAATGGGTAAATTGATATCAGACTGCCGGAAGGTCATTTCTGCATAAAGTAATTCCCCAGGTGCAGACTGGATTTGTACTGGATCTACATTTATCGCATGAATATTTTGTGAAGCAACAATGGCTAAAATGGCAAGCTTTAATTTGTTATATACAGTCATCTGTGAGCTCAGTCATTATCGCATAGCGAAAATTATAGATTAACGGGATGTTTGTTTTTTGTAAAATACTTACTTAATAGTTACACAAAAAAGCCGATCAATAAAGATCGGCTTAGGGCTTTATTTCCTGACGGAAACTTAAGCGTTCTTATAGTCAATCAGAATACGCAGCATACGGCGTAATGGTTCAGCCGCACCCCAAAGTAACTGGTCACCTACAGTGAACGCACCCAGATATTCTTTACCCATATTCAGCTTGCGCAGACGGCCGACTGGAACGCTTAAAGTACCTGTTACAGCAACAGGAGTCAGATCTGTCATGGATGCTTCGCGAGTATTTGGAATCACTTTAGACCAGTCATTGGCACCTGCAATGATGTCTTCGATCTCATCCAAAGGTACATCTTTTTTCAGTTTCAACGTCAATGCCTGAGAGTGACAACGCATAGCACCAATACGCACACAGTGACCGTCAATCGGTACGATCTGCTGGTTGCCCAGAATCTTGTTGGTTTCAACCTGGCCTTTCCATTCTTCTTTCGACTGGCCGCTTTCCAGCTGCTTGTCGATATAAGGAATCAATGAACCTGCCAAAGGTACGCCGAAGTTTGCAGACGGGAAGCCTTCACCACGTTGTAGTTCAGCAATTCTGGAGTCGATATCCAGAATTGGAGAACGTGGATCATCCAGCAACTCTTTGGTATTGTTATATAAATAACCCATACCATTGATCAGTTCACGCATGTTTTGCGCACCAGCACCGGAAGCTGCCTGATAAGTCATAGAAGTTGCCCATTCCACCAGATTGTTCTGGAACAGACCGCCTAAGCCCATCAACATCAGGGAAACCGTACAGTTACCACCGACAAAAGTCTTGGTGCCTTTGACCAGACCATCTTTGATCACGTTCATGTTGACCGGATCAAGTACGATAATCGCTTCATCATCCATGCGTAAGGTGGATGCTGCATCAATCCAGTAACCGTTCCAGCCTTCCGCTTTCAGTTTCGGGAAAACTTCAGAGGTATAGTCGCCACCTTGGCAGGTAATAATGACATCCATTTGCTTCAGACTATTGATGTCTGTCGCATCCATAAGTGCTGGGGCAGTCTTACCGCCAAATGCCGGTGCTTCACCACCCGCATTACTGGTAGAGAAATAGAAGGGCTCAAAATGAGCAAAATCATTCTCTTCAACCATACGTTGCATAAGGACGGAACCAACCATCCCGCGCCAACCGACCAGACCTACTTTCATGTCACTTTGCCTCGGTGCGTTAAAAAAATCAAAAGGGATTCGAGTGTATCAAAAAGGGAGGTGACTGCAAGTGCTACACAATCAAAACATCAATATTCTTGAGAAAAATATCTACTTTATGATACATACAAAATTGATAACGTCACTTTTCTTTTAGAAAAAATAACAACTTATTAAAGAGCGCACTTATGATATGGGTTATCCAAATTATGGCAATCATTGTCATTTGGTTAAGTTTCTGGTCACTGATCCCGAGTGACCAATGGTGGATTCGAGGTGCGGATTTCCCAAGGTTACAAATTCTGGTTGTGGGCTTTATCACCTTTGTGCTGTTTTTAGTGCTTGAGCATCCCTGGACGTGGTTTAACCAGCTACTTTTTATTGGTCTGATTGCTGCCTTGGCCTATCAGCTCAAAATGGTATTGCCCTATACCTTTGTCTGGAAAAACCAGGTCAAACAGGTCAAACAGGATCAGCTGGATCCGCAGCGACAAATCTCCCTGATTGTTTCAAATGTGCTGACCACCAATAACCAATATCATCTGCTGATTAAACAGATCCAGACCCATCAGCCAGACCTGGTCTTAACGCTGGAAACGGATCAAACCTGGCAAAATGAACTGGCGGTGATTGAAGCAGATTATCCTTATCGTGTAGCCGTGCCTTTGGATAACTTGTATGGCATGCACCTGTATAGCAAACTCAAACTCAGCAATACTCAAGTCAAGTTTATTTTAAGTGACGAGATTCCTTCAATTCATACCACTGTGATCTTACGCTCGGGACAGCCGGTACGACTTTACTGTCTGCATCCAAAACCACCGAGCCCGACCGAGGCCAAGGATTCCACCTTGCGTGATGCCGAATTGTTGATTGTGGGTGATCAGATTAAAGATCTGGATGAAAGCTGTATTGTCATGGGTGATCTGAATGATGTGGCCTGGTCACGGACCACACGGCTGTTTCAACGTATCAGCGGACTATTGGACCCCCGGGTGGGACGTCATTATGTAAATACTTTTCATGCCGATTATCCTTTTTTCCGCTGGTCGCTCGATCATGTTTTTCATAGTACCGATTTTGCCCTGGTACATATGGAGCGTCTCCCCCATGTAGGCTCTGATCATTTTCCGGTGTTTCTGATTTTACAAACTGGTCGGGTGTTCGAGCATATTCAGGAAGAATTAGAGCAGACCGAAGATGATGAAGAAGAAGCCCAAGAAGCTATCAAAGAGGGGATTCAGAAAGCAGAGAAAGAGGAAAAAACAGTGACTGATGAAATTGCGATGGCTTATAAAGAAGGCGGTAAAATTTCTTAGGTTTTTAGAAGAAAAGTGTACGATATTGCTTACAGGAGTTTGCGCTTCTTGCGAATGGGAAAAGCCATGGAATCTGGGTATTCTAGGTTTATCAGCACAAGGAGTCGAGAAAGGATATTCTCATAAGGAAGACGAAGCTGAATGAAAACATCATGGACATGATGATGAAAGGGAAATCACAAATAAGCAGAACTAATTATAATATGTGGAAGCACAACCTCATTAACCCGAGTTTTACAGGATGTAGAGCTCGGGTTAAGTTATTTTAAGTGCTTATTTTTATAATATATTCTTGATGATAAGAATAATTTGTTTAATTTAATGCCGTATTTTGAGAGTAATAGATATTAATCCCTAATTACTCATGAAAACGCAGTCAATGAAACAGCGTATTTCAGCGCTACTTTCTGAATCAGTGGCCTGTCACTGAAAACTGTAAAGTGATCCAGGATTTTAAGTTACGGTTTAAAACCCTGGGATTAAACCGAATCAGTAAATTGATTTATAGCCTTCAGGGCGGGTCTTAAAGCGGCGGTGGAACCACATATACTGGGTCGGTGCGATGCGCAACTGCTGCTCGATCACCCGGTTCACGCGAGTCGCATCCTCGATTTCATTTTCACCAGGAAAATTCTCCAGTGCCGGTTCAATCAGCACATGGTAACGAGGATTTTTGATATCGCCATGACGATAGAAATATAAAGGAATGGCAGCCGCTTTAGTCATTTTCAGTAAACGACGATGTGCGGTGACAGTTGCTGCCGGGACGCCAAAAAAGGGTGCCATCACCCCTTGTTTTAACCCGTAATCCTGATCCGGACTGTACCAGATGGCATGGCCATTTTTCAGGTTGCGTACCAGACCACGCATATCGTCATGATCAATCTGATGAGCATAAATTGTGGCACGACAACGATAAATCAGCATGTCCAAAAGAGGATTGTTCTGCGGACGATAAACCACATCTGGTTCAAAATACTGTGCGCAAAGATAACCGCCAGCATCCAGCAAGGTGGAATGTGTACCTAAGAGCAGCATGCCTTGGCCTTTAGCTTGTGCCTGCTGAATATGTTCCAGGCCTTCGATACTGACACGTCCCTGAAACCATTTCGGGCTATACCAGGCATTTAAGGTCTCAAACAAACCCAGCATTTGGTCAATAAAGACCTGACGTGCATTGTCCTGTACCTGCTCTGCAGACCATTCCGGAAAACAAACCTGCAGATTGCGAAGTGTGGTTTCACGGCGCGATTTAAGGTATTTAAAGGAAAGCTTGCCTAGCCAGACAGCCAGACGGTGCTGAATGGCCCAGGGTAAGATTGCCAGAATCATCAGGAAAATAATGCCTAGCCAATTACCCCAGTATTGAGGTAACAGGAATGACCATTGAAATTCACCGGGTTGATATGCAGGCTGGGTACTCATAGAACAACATAGGGCTAAAAGATTAGCAGCAGTCTAACAGAGAAGATTCTTGAAATAAAAAAGCATCTGTCCGAATACAGATGCTTTAATAAAGACTAGTAGAATATTTAGCCGTTATTCATATTGTCCAGCTCTTCCCAGCGCTCTAATTTTTCCAGTAATAGCTCATCAATTTCTGACAAACGGTTAGAAAGTTTCAGAGCTTTATCAGAATCGGTTACGAATAAAGCGCCATCAGCCAGTTGAACATTGATCTCGGTCTGCTCTTTTTCCAGCGCTTCTATTTCAGCCGGAAGTTGCTCAAGTGCGCGCTGGTCCTTGTAGCTAAGCTTAACTTTCTTAGCAGCAACTGGCGCCGCCTCGGCTTCCGCTTTGGCCATGGCCTTTTTCACGGCACTTTTTTGGTCAACTACAGTTTGGTCTGGACGCTGTTCCAGATAATCCTGATAACCGCCAACATATTCGTCAATATTGCCCTTACCATCAAAGACCCAAGTGGATGTCACCACATTGTCCATGAAGGCCCGGTCATGCGAGATCAACAGTAAGGTGCCTGTATAGCCACTGAGCATTTCTTCAAGTAACTCTAGTGTTACCATATCCAGGTCATTGGTTGGCTCATCCATCACAATCAGATTTGATGGTTTGAGTAACAGTTTCGCCAACAGGATACGGTTACGCTCACCACCCGACAAAGCTTTGACTGGTGTACGGGCACGTTCTGGCGAAAACAGGAAATCTTGTAAATAACTATAGATATGACGGCGGTTACCATTCACATCCACATGGTCAGAACCTTCTGACACGTTATCTTTCACTGATTTTTCCAGGTCCAGCGCATTACGTAACTGGTCAAAATAGGCCACTTCAAGCTGCGTACCGGTCTTCACCGTGCCGCCGTGTTCTATCTCACCCAGAATGGCTTTAATGAGTGTGGTTTTACCCACACCGTTATCGCCGACCAGACCGATACGATCGCCACGCAGTACAAGTGCAGAGAAGTTATTGATGATTGGTGCGTTGTCACCGAATTTCACACTCAGGTTCTCAATTTCAAACACCAGTTTGCCTGAACGGTTGGCATCCTGAGTTGCCATCGTCACTTTACCTTGCTGTGAACGACGTGCCTTAGATTCTTCACGCAATGCTTTCAGGGCACGCACACGGCCTTCATTACGGGTACGACGGGCTTTAATGCCCTGACGGATCCAGACTTCTTCTTCAGCAAGCTTTTTATCGAATAGCGCATTTTGTTTTTCTTCAGCTTCCATTTGCTGCGCTTTCAGGTCTAGATAACGTGAATAGTTACCCTCATAACTGCGCAGTTGACCACGATCCAGCTCCACAATACGGGTGGCAATGCTATCGACAAAGGCACGGTCATGTGAAATAAATAGTAAGGTTAAATTATTCTGATCGAGCAGAAATTTTTCCAGCCATTCGATACTTTCTACATCCAGATGGTTCGTCGGTTCATCCAGTAACAGGACATCGGGTTGGGTAAGTAAAGCACGTGCTAGCAGGACACGACGTTTCCGGCCCCCAGACAAATCGGCAAGATCTGCCTCCGGGTCCAGTCCCATTTTACTTAAAATCGAATTGACCTTGGTTTCCAGTGCCCAGCCATCCAGCTGATCCATTTTGTGTTGCAGGTTCCCCATACGCTCACAGGCGTCCATGTCACCTAGCACACAGGCTTCACTGGCTTCATGATAGGCACGCAACACTTCGGCAGCTTCACCGGCACCGTCTGCCACGATATCCGCCACTTTACCTGAATCCATCGGCACATCTTGTGCCAGCATGGAAATAGTAATGCCATTTTGTAAGGAAACTTCACCGCTATCCGGCAGCAAGCTTCCTTCAATCAGCTTAAGTAAGGTAGACTTACCCTCACCATTACGGCCAATCAAACACACTCGTTCGCCGCGTTCCAAGTTAAAATTCGCGCCGTTGAGCAGGGCAGGTCCACCAAACGCAAGTTGGACATCCCTAAGGGTAATATAGGCCATAATGTTTCCTGAAATCCCCCAGTGAGGACTTTAAATGACTAAACAACAAAATCTAAATGATCAGGCGTCATTTTCCGCACCCATTGAAGATTTGCAAGTGCGAATTGCATTTTTAGACGATTTAGTTGAACAGTTGAATGATCAGGTGGCCAAACAGACTCTGGAAATTGCTGACCTGAAACAGCAAATGCAGCTGTTATATCAACGTGTTGAGTCCTCCGATCTGTCTAAAGGTATTGCAGAATTTGATCCAGTTGCAGATCGGCCACCGCATTATTAATTTGCAAGCAATGATTTAATTACAAGAATGACCCTTAGCTGATCTAAGGGTTTTTTAATCAAAAATAAAGATAGACCAATCTATAAGTCTCAGAACAGAGGAATATTTTTTTGAATCAGACTTTAAGTCGTTTTGCATGAGTATATAAAATTAATAAAGCGCAGTGTAATCATCAGACGTAAAAGAAATTTTCCTGTTAGCCACCCCCGTATTCCCGTTGGTAAAAAAAGCTTTCTTGCCGGCATTTCCTATCTTGGGGGAGACTCTGTCAAAATAGGTCTATAGCAGTGCCATCGGCAGATTATCCGTAAAATTATTTGACCTTTCACTCACTTCCTACTCTAATAATGGCTCTCAGGTACATTCCGGAATTGCGTCCCATGCACCCAAAAGTTATTCTACTCGATCTCGAAAATAATTTCCCCACAGCCAAGTTAATGCGTGAGATTGTGGCGCATTACTCGACTTTATACCTGTTTAGCTGTGCCGGAAAATTTGAATTCTCCTTAAAGGATTTAACCGAGCTGGCTGGCTGGGTGAGTAGTGGTCAGGTTGTAGTACTGGACACGCCTGAGTCACCTCAGAAAGAATATGAATATGCCGTGATCGTCGGACAGCTCATGGCGCTATTAGAGCCGGAATCCGAGGTTGAGCTGATTTCGGCGATGGACAGCAGCGAGATGTTGCAGCAGATGCTACAGGCTTCTGATATTCCGTGTCACCTGATTCAGATCCAGCCTGATGAGATAAGCATTCCAACAGATCAACCTAAGAATCATCTTCCTAGTCTGGACGCCATCAAGAACAAACCCGCCTTGCAACTGGTGAAAAAATACTGTGATGCATTAGGGAAAATGAGCGGCAAGCCCCATACAGTGGAAAGCCTGAAAAATTCAGTAGCGAATATTCTGCAAGTGATGCCGCTAAAAGCCCAGCATGTGGTCGGCATGTTGATTAACCTGAAAATTGTCAAACGTTATGACGAGCAAATCAGCTTCCGGAAAAAAGTCCTGAAGCAATGGCTGCAACTCGATTTAGATGAACAAAGTCCGGTTGAAAATCCAAAACTGGATCAGGTCATCTCCCAGCTAAAAGTTGATGAGGCTCCTGTTGAATCTGAATCGCTCAAGTCACCGATCCAGTCGGCCCAGCAGGACCTGTTCAAGAACTTTGGCCGGATTGATCCGGTACAACTCGAAGTGGCGCGTAAACTGCGTGAATTGCAGGGTGATAAACCCAAAGACATTTATGAATTACGTGATTTACTGGAACAGTTATTTCCCAAATCGGATATCCGCTTGCTGCTTAAGGAGCTGATCGAGAAAGGTTATATTTACTGGAATGGTCATGAAATTTTATATAGTCATGAAATGTTCCTGAATTAATTTCATCGTGCAAACTTGCGTTTTATATTCTGCTTATGCAACTCTAATAATAGAACATAAAGGTTGAACTATGGAAAACACTGGAATCTGGGTGACGGTGGTCATCATCATTTTCGTTATAGGGTCGATTTTCGGGTTGCGTGTAAGTCCTCGGGAAAAAGCTCTGGGACTGATGCGTGACAAAGCCCGTAAAATGGGTCTGCATCCACGTTTGGTAGTGGCACCAGACTGGACCAAAATCCCGAAGGCGACTGAAAGCCGTGCCAGTATGGTTGCGTACTACAGTGTGTTGATGCCGGAAGCCCGTTTGCCCCTGATGCGCGCCCGTGTTGTCGATAATAAACTCGAAATTGTGCAGGGTGATGAGAAATTTAAAGATTTTCCCATTGCATTAAAAGGCATTTATGCTATTGATATGCAGGCCAACTGTGTCGGCATGTATTGGGATGAAGAATCTGACCTTAGAGCAACACAACTTGATGACATCAAGGCACTGTTACATGCTTTGGCTGAACTTTAATTTAGAAATAAACAGGATTAACGGTTAATTATGGCGAACGCTCCTCGGTCCACATCAAAAAGCAGCACAGCGAAGTCTCCCGACGCTGGAAGTAAGCGTGCCCTAGTGATTGTGGAGTCGCCTGCAAAAGCGAAAACAATCAATAAGTACCTTGGTCCGAACTACATCGTAAAATCATCGGTGGGTCATGTACGTGACTTGCCGACAGGCGGTTCTGTAAAATCGACAGAGAAAAAGCCGACGACACGTACCAAACTGACAGATGCAGAAAAAGCTGAAAAATCACAACTGGCCCTGATTAACCGCATGGGGGTTGATCCGGAACATGACTGGAAAGCCAAATATGAAGTCCTTCCGGGCAAAGAACATGTGGTAGCCGAACTTAAGAAACTGGCATCGCAAGTCGATGAAGTCTATCTGGCAACGGATATGGATAGGGAAGGGGAAGCGATTGCCTGGCATTTAAAAGAAGTCATCGGTGGTGATGATTCGCGTTATCAGCGTGTAGTGTTTAACGAAATCACCAAAAATGCCATTCAGGATGCCTTCAAGCATCCTGCACGTCTGGATACCAACAAAGTCAATGCTCAGCAGGCACGCCGCTTCCTCGACCGCGTGGTAGGTTTTATGATTTCGCCATTGCTGTGGGAAAAAATTGCCCGGGGGCTGTCCGCAGGTCGGGTACAGTCGGTTGCAGTAAAGCTGGTGGTTGAGCGTGAACGTGAAATTCGTGCTTTTATTCCTGAAGAATACTGGCAGGTATTTGCCGATACCAAGACGAAAAAAGATGATATTCGTCTTGAAGCAGTCAAGCAAAATGGCAAGACGCTCAAACTGCGCAACAAAGATGAAACTGATGCGCTTTTAAACCTGATCAAAGATGCCGAATACAAAGTCATCAGTCGTGAAGATAAACCGACCAAGGTCAATCCAAGCGCACCGTATATCACTTCAACCTTGCAACAGGCCGCCAGTACCCGATTGGGCTTCTCGGTGAAGAAAACCATGATGCTGGCGCAGCGTTTGTATGAAGCCGGTTTCATTACCTATATGCGTACCGACTCCACCTTCTTGAGTGATGATGCGGTCAATATGGTACGTGGTCATATCGAATCTGAATTTGGTGAAAAATATTTACCTGCCAAGCCGAACCGTTATGGCAATAAAGCCGGTGCTCAAGAAGCGCATGAAGCCATTCGTCCATCGAATGTCGCACTCAAAGGCGATAGTCTTGCCGGTGTAGAGCGTGATGCACAGCGTCTGTATGACCTGATCTGGCGTCAGTTTGTGGCCTGCCAGATGACACCTGCAGAATATTTATCATCAACGATTTTAGTGGATGCTAATGGGGTAGAACTCAAAGCCAAAGGTCGTACCTTGGTGTTTGACGGTTTCACTAAAGTACGCGGTCAGAACAAGTCGGATGATGATGTGCTGTTGCCTGCTGTGAAAGTGGGTGAAGTATTAAAGCTTGAAAAGCTCGATCCTTCTCAGCATTTTACCAAGCCACCGGCACGCTTTACTGAAGCCTCGCTGGTGAAAGAACTCGAGAAGAAAGGCATTGGCCGTCCTTCGACCTATGCTGCGATTATCTCGACCATTCAGGATCGCGGTTATGTGAAACTGGACAACCGTCGTCTCTATGCCGAGAAGATGGGCGAGATCGTGACGGATCGTCTGGATGAAAGCTTTAATAACCTCATGAACTATGACTTTACCGCAGACCTTGAAGGTCAGCTTGATAAAGTCGCAGATGGTGAACGTAACTGGAAAGAGCTGTTAGACAGCTTCTACGGCGACTTCAAGCAGCGTTTGACCACGGCACAGGGTGAAAACGGCATGCGCCGCAATCAGCCTGTGGAAGTCGATGCGGTACATTGTAAGGAATGTGACCGTCCGATGCAGATCCGTACCGGAACAACGGGTGTATTCCTGGGTTGTTCGGGTTATAACCTGCCACCCAAAGAACGTTGTAAAGGCACGCTAAACCTAACTCCGGTTGAATCTCTGGCAGCCTTGTCAGATGATGATGCGGCAGAAACTGCAGACCTGATGTCAAAAAAACGTTGTCCAGTCTGTGGCACTGCAATGGACAGCTATGTGATTGATGGCGGTCGTAAACTGCATATCTGTGGAAACAACCCGGATTGTGATGGTTATGAGCTGGAAGAAGGTGAGTTCAAGATCAAGGGCTATGATGGTCCGAGCATTCCATGTGATAAATGTGATGGTGAAATGCAGCTGAAGACGGGACGTTTTGGTCCATACTTTGCCTGTACCAGCTGTGACAATACCCGCAAAGTTCTGAAAAATGGTCAGCCTGCACCACCACGCGTTGATCCGATCAAGATGGAACATCTGCGTTCTACCAAGCATGACGATTTCTTTGTGCTGCGTGACGGTGCAGCCGGTTTGTTCTTGGCAGCAAGCAAGTTTCCGAAAGTCCGTGAAACCCGTGCACCGAAAGTGGCAGAGTTGCGTACTGTGGCCGACCAGCTCGACCCGAAATACCAGTTTATCTTGCAGGCACCGGATGTTGATCCTGAAGGGAATCCAACGCTGGTGAAATTTAGCCGTAAGAACCAGTCACAATATATTGGTTCAGAAAATGCTGAAGGCAAGCAGACCAAATGGTCTCTGGTTTATCAGGACGGAAAATGGGTGGAAGCCTAAACTTCAAGATTGAAAAAATGCTGACGAAAGTCGGCATTTTTTATGTCAGAATCATTTATAGAAAAAATTAAAAATAATATTTTGGGGTAAATGTGGATATTCAGACCAAAAAGTTTGCTGTATTAATTGATGCCGATAATTCTTCCATCAATGCCATTTCATCAGTCTTAGAAGAAGTCGCGAAATATGGCATTGCCAGTGTCAAACGTGTGTATGGGGACTGGAGTAGCGAAACTTTAAAGAAATGGCGAGATGTGCTACTTCCACTTGCTATTACTCCGGTACAACAATTCGCCTATACCAAGGGTAAAGATGCCACGGATATGATCCTGATTATTGATGCCATGGACTTGTTATATGCAGGTGCTTTGGATGGTTTCTGTATCGTCTCCAGTGATAGTGATTTCACTCCTTTAGCCTCAAGAATCCGTGAAAATGGCTTGAGTGTGTATGGTTTTGGAAAGAAAACGACTCCAGAAGCTTTTAAAAAAGCATGTGATAAGTTTATTTATGTGGAAAACTTGATTGCAGACATTGATATCAAGCAGCAGGAAGAGGATGAACTCGCTAATACTTCCCCGAAGAAAGGAGTAAGCTCTGACAAATCTTTAGACCATAAGATGGTGACTCCACCTAAGGAAAATTCAAATCTTCCTGAAGGGATGGATCGGGCTACGCTGAATCTGATTTATAAAGCTGTAAAAGATAATGCGGATGAAAATGGTTGGGCGAATTTAAGTATGGTCGGGCAGTATATCAGTGCAGTAAAACCTGATTTTGATTCTCGTAACTATGGTAGAGCCAAATTGTCAGGTTTAATTAAAACTCTAAATCTTTTTGAAACCAAGATTGAAATGAGCCAGATGTATTTAAGAAAAATAAAAAAACAGAGCGTGTAACTGCCATGTGGAAAAAGATTCGGATTCTGATTTTATTAATCATCTTGTTGATTGTTGCAGTCAATGCCTATCGGGACCAAAATCAGAACTGGTCCAAACCGGTTATGGTATTGCTACATCCGATTAATGCTGATGGATTGCCGACCACACAGCAATATATCCAGCAACTGTCGGGTCAGGATCTGAATGGAGCCAGGGAATATCTGGAAAAAGCAGCACAGCAATATCGTGGTCAGCCAACTTATTTTTATTTTAATTTAGGTCGTGAACTTAACGCTTTACCGCCGAAAGTCCCTGAGCAGGCCTCACTCATCGATACCGTTTTATGGAGTTTGAAATTCCGTTTTTATGCCTGGAAACAGCATCAAAGTACTGATGGTTCACCTAGTGTGACTTTATATTTAAATTATTATGATCCTGCACAAACCAAGCAATTAAGGCATTCAACTGCCTTGCAAAAAGGCCGGATTGGATCAGTCAATTTATTTGCCTCCAAAAAACAGGCTGAACAGAATAAAATTGTCTTGGTACATGAGTTGCTGCATGCTTTTGGGGCCTCGGACAAATATGATTTAGCGACAGGACAGCCGCTTTATCCGGTGGGTTATGCATTTCCAGATCAGCAACCTTTGTTTCCGCAAGCCAAAGCAGAGCTGATGGCAGGTCATATTCCCACTTCTCAAACGACCAGCAAAATGCCAGATGCTTTAGAGCAGACATTAATTAATGCGATCACAGCCATTGAACTTGGGTGGAAAGAATAACAACCTCCTTGTCACTGACCCCATAGCTGTTGCCAGCTTGAAGTCATGACATGAAAGTTGCATTTTTTATACAGTATGGTCAATTAAATCGCTTAAGATAAATTAAACGAACAGCATCAAGAAGAATAAAAATGAAAACAGTAGGTAATGACCTTGTATTCGATTCCTTACATCGAAACCGGAAATGGTATCTGCTCTTTGGTATCTTGCTGGTTATTTTTGGTTTGATCTTATTGGCGACCTTACCTGTGGCAACCTTATCTGCAGTATTTATATTTGGCGTGCTGATGATGGTCGGTGGGGTCTTACATATTATCGCATCCTTCAAGATTTTTGAGGGCGGTATGCGCTGGTTCTGGGCCTTATTTGGCCTGCTGTATTTAGTCGCCGGATATTTTGCTTTTACCACACCCGTGCAAACCGCGATCGTTCTAACCAATGTTCTGGCCATTATCCTGATTATTGCAGGAGTCATCCGCTTAATAAATGCCTTTGTATTCCGGCCAATGGCGGGATGGGGCTGGATCCTGTTTTCCGGCATACTGACTCTCCTGGCCGGAATCATGATCTTGCGGACACCAGATGCTCCGTTCTGGGTGTTGGGTTTGTTTCTAGCCGTTGATATTTTATTTCAGGGTATTAACTACCTGATGCTTGCTTCCTATATTCGCCGTGAGGTTCCGAAAAGTTCATCTAAGGTTTAATCCTTTGTTTTAAGAGCATTATATACACTCTTTTTGATACTGTAGAGATACCAAAAAGAGTGATCGTCGCTATATGTCAAAAATCTTTGTTCTTGCACCAGATGCCTTTAAAGAAAGTATGAGTGCTCAACAGGCATGTGGAGCAATGCAGCGGGGTATCCAGAAAGTCATTCCGGATGCCTGTATCATACAGGTACCGATGGCTGATGGTGGTGAAGGAACTGTCGATGCGCTAATTTCAAGCCTAAGGGGACAGCAAATTCCATGTGAAGTGACCGGGCCACTGTTTGAGCAACGTATTCATACCTATTGGGGTTTAATGGACGCAGGTCAAACCGCCGTGATTGAAATGGCCAAGGCCAATGGCATTCATTTATTACCACCTTCACAGCGTAATCCGATGTTCACGTCAACCTATGGCACAGGAGAGATGATTAAACAGGCATTGGATCTGGGAGTGAAAAAAATCATCATTGGGCTGGGTGGCAGTATTACCAATGATGCTGGTGCAGGGATGGCTCAGGCACTGGGCGTGCGGTTTTTAAATCATGTAGGTGAGCCAATTCAGGTCTGTGGTGGAAACTTAGATCTGGTCAAATCAATGGATTTATCTGGACTGGATCCACGTTTAGCAGATACTGAAATAATCATTGCATCAGATGTCAATAATCCGCTGTGTGGACCACATGGTGCATCGATAATCTTTGGCCCACAGAAAGGGGCAATGCCGGAAATGGTCAAGCAGCTGGATCAAAACCTTGGTCATTTTGCCGATGTAGCCGCTAGGCAGATTGGCCATGATCATCGTCATGTTGCAGGTGCGGGTGCAGCCGGTGGACTGGGTTTTGGTTTAATGGCATTCACCGCTGCCTCTATTCGTTCCGGGGTGGAACTGATGATTGAACAGGTTCAATTGAGCGAGAAAATAGCTCAGGCAGATTATGTCCTGACTGGTGAAGGTAAAATTGATTTTCAAACCAAATTCGGTAAAACACCATTTGGGGTGGCACAAGTGGCCAAACAAGTGGCCAAACAATTGAATAAACCTGTGATTGCTTTTGCGGGTCTAGTCGGTGAAGGAATTGAGGATCTGTTTGAATCAGGATTTAGCCAGATTATTGGTATTAATCCACCAGATTGTCCTTTAGAAGAAGCCTTAAAAAATGCAGAAGTAAATCTGCAATTAGCAGTTTCGAAAGTTTGTGCTGATTTGGATTTAGTACAATAGGTTTAAAAGCTAGACATCACAGTCATTATAGACCTTGTTCTAAATAACGCTGTGCAAGTTGAATTTCGGCACTATATTCAGCTTGGTTTTGTGGTTTTGGTAGTTTGATGGCTGGCGGGATGCCAAGGCCGTCAATTTCTTTACCTGCAGGGCGGTGAATATAGGTTGATGCATAGTAAATTTGAAGTTGCTTGGAAGGCGAGGTCTTTTCCATCACATTTGAGGCATCAAGAGCGCCATAGGTTGGCCGCCCCATCGTGACCACACGAGGATTTTGCTGCGCAGTTAATACAAATTGTTCGCATGAGCTACCGCAATTTTTATCGATCAAGATTACCACCTTTTGCGGTGTTGCTAAAATATCTTTGCTTGTAACCACCTCTTGCGATTCTTTGTATGAACTCATACTGACCCATTGATTTTGCTGTTCACGCATTTTTTTAATTGTTTTATTGAGATGAGTCAGTGAATCTTCATCTGTTAAAAAGCTTTTGTATGCTTCCCATCCGTCAATATTGGTAGAGGAGGCATAAATTTGTGGAGAGGTATTCCAGTACTTCGCTTCCCCTAAAATCTTATATAATACTTCAGCTGTTTGGTCACTGCCGCCACCATTGTTACGCAAGTCAATAATCAAATACGGTGCTTTTAAAAGATTATCTTGATTACTGGATACCACCTGCTGAATTTTTTCATACAGAGCATAGTCAAAAGATAAAATGGTTAGTAAGGTGGTGGAATCAGATAGTTTTTTTGTGGTAACTCTCTCAGCTTTATTTTCTGTTATCACTTCAATTGGTACTTGCGTGTCTGAAGATTGCTGTTGTGCTGCTTGTGCATCTGGATGAATACTAATACCTAAATGACCATTTCGAATGGATTTCATGAAAGGTCGAATAATTTTTTGACACTCCACAACGGTTTTTACACCCTGAAGTTTTTCTTTTTGTTGATTGAAAATCTGTTGAATCTGTTCAGGGTAGGTGGTCCATCTTTTGGCAATAATCCCTGCATCATTTTCAAGGATGAGGTGGACGGTATATTCAAGGTCTTTTAAGCAGACTTCGGGTGTCATTTCTATAGAAACTGTTTCTGCATGTAAATTTGAATACATGCCAAAGCTCATGATCAAAGCGCTGAGTGTTTTATAGGTTGTATGCAAGTTGCAGCATCCTTGTTTTTATTAAAAAATACGAGATTTATTGAGCAATTTTTATACCAATATTTAACTTATAAAATCAAATGTAAAACATCAACTTAGTTGTATTTAAATGCATGAAACAAAAAAAGAGTTCTACAATAAATCAAAAGGAAAATAACAGCAGAACACCCAGAATCTAGCCTGCTCTGTTAAACTATCTTTCTCCCTAGTACATTGAGACACTATGAGTTTAGCCACCCTGATTGATGAATTAAATCCCCAACAAAAGCAAGCAGCGACCACAGAAGCAAAACACAGTTTGGTGCTGGCCGGGGCAGGTTGTGGCAAAACCAAGACCATCGTGGCACGTGCAGCTTACTTGATTGAACAGGGCGTGCCTGCCAACCAGATTCAGATTCTGACCTTTACCCGCCGGGCTGCCAGTGAAATTGTGGCGCGTGTCGAACTGGCACTTGGTGAACAAGCCAAGGGACTGCGAGCCTCGACCTTTCATACCTTCTGTATGTATCTGCTGCGCCGTATTCCGAAAGCTTTTGGTCTGGAACAGTTTTCGATTATTGATCGTGATGATCAGCTGATGATGTTCCGCCTGATTCGCGGTCGTGATGACAAGAAGAACCCCAATCATTTGCCTAAGCCTCAGGAATTATGTGATTTGTATTCCTTTGCTCGGAACACCCGGCAAAAACTCAGTCTGGCGCTGGAAAAACAGATGCCGGAATATCTGGCCTTAAAGGACCAGATTGCCGAAATCATGAAAGAATATGAAGCACGTAAGCAGGCGCGAAGTTTTCTGGATTATGACGATATTCTGGCGATAGTTGCCACGGCGCTGGCACAGTCCGAAGGTCTGGTCGACTATGTCGCTTCTATATGCCGACATATGCTGGTGGATGAAATGCAGGATACCAATCCATTGCAATGGGCTTTGCTGGAGCCACTCAAAGACCGGATCAGCCTGTTCTGTGTCGGTGATGATGCCCAGTCGATTTATGGCTTTCGTGGTGCAGACTTTGAAAATATTCACCATTTCAAAGAACGTGTGCCAGATGCGCAAATTTTTAAATTAGAAAAAAACTACCGCTCGACCCAGGAAATTCTGGATCTGTCCAACTGGCTGCTCGATCAGTCTGAAATCAAATATGATAAACGTCTGGAAGCGTATCGGGGAGAAGGCATTAAGCCGCGTATGCATATCTTCCCGAATGAGTTTGATGAAGCCAAATGGATTGCGATTGATATTAAAGAACGCCATTATCTGCAAGGCAGCAAATGGGGCGAGCATATGGTTCTGGTTCGTTCCAGCTTTGCCGCACGGCATATTGAAGCGGCCTGTATCGCGGCCAATGTGCCATATCGCTTTATTGGTGGCATGAAGCTGCTGGAAACGGCGCATGTCAAAGATTTGCTCAGCATGCTGCGGGTGGTCGCCAATCCATTGGATGATATTGCCTGGATGCGTTTCTTAACCCTGTGGAATGGTGTAGGTGATGTAGGTGCCAGCAAGCTGTCACAGCAGCTATTGGCTGAACCTGAAATGGATCAGATTGCAAAGAAATTAGAACAGTTTGGCAAGATACCGCTAGAAACCATTCTGATTATGCAGCAGATGAATGTGCTCCAAGGCGAAGTGCAAGCCTGTGTCAGCCTTGCGATTCAGGCGATTGAATCTCAGTTGGCGGAAAACTATAAAAAGGACTGGTCACGTCGCCAGAGTGATTTTGAACTGGTCAAACAGCTGGCGTCCAAGCATTCGCAGCTGAGTGAATTTTTAGAGGAATATGTACTGGATCCGGTGTCAATCTCGGAAATTGAACGTCAGTCCGATCATGATGTGGTGACGCTGATTACCATTCACTCAGCCAAAGGCACCGAGCAAAATGTATGTTATGTAGCCAATGTCACGCCGGGGAATTATCCGCATGCACGTGCCCAAGGTGATTTTGATGATGTCGAAGAAGAGCGTCGTGTGCTGTATGTAGCATTGACCCGGGCTAAAAATGAATTGATTCTGACCAAACAGAACCTAAATCATTGGGCGCGGGAAACGGTCGATGAGCAGGGGCGTAAAGTCGAGAGCTATTTCCTGAATGATCTTACCCGGCAGTTATGCACCACGGAAACCCATTATAAAACCCGGCAGCAAACCGTCAAAAGTGCCTTGATTGAACGCAAGTCGATTAATTTAGATTTTGGCATTGATCTCGATTAAACTATAGCAAAGTTGTTTCATGCAAAAAGTAGAGTAGGCGCGTGCTTTTTGATATTTTTTGCCTATCTTCTTAAGGTTATTAGATGAAAATTTTAGTTCGTAATTTAGAACGTACAGTCACAGAAGCCGAATTGCTGAAACTGTTCCAGGAATACGGCACAGTAGAAAACTGTACTTTGGTGCTGGATGCTGAAACTGGTAAATCTAAAGGCTTCGCCTTTGTAGAAATGCCACATGGTCGTGAAGCAGTTAAAGCGATCAAAGGCTTGAATACCTTACGCTTACATGGCACAGGTATTCGTGTCAAACAGGCTGAAGAAAAGCCACAGGCGTAAATAGAAAAAGGAGCAGATGATGCTCCTTTTTTATGGCTGTAATTTAGGATATTTCAATTTGCTCAGTGGGCTTAATGCTTTGAAGTCGGATCTGGATGAATTCAGTTTAAACATCTTTTGATTGCGAAATGCAGGCGAACCTTTTACTTTATAAAAGCCAAAATTTGTTTTAACCCTTAGGAAATCTCGATGACCCGTGTTGCTCGCTATCATGCGGACCGTACCAATCAAAAACTGTATTTTGCCCGTCTTTCCTGCCAGCAGGCAGAGCAAACCGAACATGTACAACAGGCTCAAGCACAGCGTGAGGCAACTGTTTTTCATTTGCATGGTGCCTTGTTAGCATTTTTACAGGAACTGGTACGTTACTATCGCCTGAATGATCCTAATCCAACCCTCAAATCAATTGAAGAACTGATGGCGGCCAAAGGCCAGATTTCGCCAGAAGTCACTGTGCTACAGCATTTATCTAAAAGCGGTTTCATTGCTGAACTGAAACGCGCCTATCGTTTATGCCAGTATGCGCCAGAACCAAGTACCCCAGAACCTGAAGACGAAACTTCTTCAAATCTCATCATTAAAGTCACACAGTCTCCACAAGCATGGTTACCTGATACTGCTATATTAAGAGAGTGGCATCGTGACCTGACCCAATTAATTGATGGGTTTCGTAATGAGATGATTGAATTTTAATCAGATCGGCTGTACTTGAAATTACAATTTTTAACCCTATATCAATTACTCTAATGATGCAAAGTGCATTCAGCTCTTTGCCGCCATGTTGAACGTGGAGGATATATGTCTATAGAACAGTTGAAAGACTTATTTGGTAATCAAGACGCGATTTTAGAACTCGTTCAACTTGAAGGTGGCGCATTGGCTTTACGCAATGCAGGTTCACATAAACAGCCTTTGGTGATGATTCAGTTTAATGACGAGGTAAAAGCTCTACTTGGAGAGCAGACTCCTTTTGTTGCGCAGCAGATGATTCAGGCGGCCTTATATGGCTTGCTGGAACAGCAGGTCAATGAATGGCAGGCTGAGGTTGTGGATGAAGAGCCAAAGTATATGAGTTAATCGTTAAAACCCATTTAAAAAGCACACGATCAGTGTGCTTTTTTGGTTTTATCAGAAATGCAGTGATGCGGATTTATAAGTACAAGAAAGAGCTTCAGTGCCTGCTTTCCTATAAAAAAGTTGCCGGATCTGGCAACTTTTTTATAGGGAGGAATTCAAAGAAAAATTTTAATGAGAAGGCGTATGCTGATGCGCGATTTCAATCTGGTTTAAAATATGATTACTCATATTTTTTGCCATTTCCTCTTTGGCATAATATACCTCACCAATATTATCCCGACGGATCGCTTCAGCTTCTTCCTTACTTTCTGCACAGACCAGTACTTGAATTTGCGGATTCAAAGTCTTGGCAATGTCGACAATTTTATGGATATCGATAATATCCATAGGGGAAATGACCAGTAAGCGCGCGTGCTGAATATGCGCCTGAATGAGAACGCCAGCTTCAGTGGCAATACCGGAAACCGCAGCAATACCTTTTTTACGCAGATTTTCTACGATGTCACGGTTTTCTTCGGCAATCACCACCTTGATGTTCTCTTCCATCAATGAGCGGGTAATGCGACGTCCCACCTCACCATGGCCAATAATGACCACCTGATCGCGCAGGTAATCCTGTGAGACTTCATCCGGTAACATTGCCAAAGGGTCACCACTGCGTTCCAGTAAGCGGGCCAGAGTCGAGCGTTCCCGAATCCATTTCTGTACCGGCTCAATCGCGGAAAAGATAAAGGAGTTAAGCGTAATCGAAATTAAGGCACCTGCCAGAATCAGGTTTTGACCTTCCAGCGAAAGCAGATTGAGCGAAACACCGAGTGCAGCCAAAATAAAGGAGAACTCACCAATCTGTGCCAGAGAAGCACCGACGGTCAAAGCGGTATTGATCGGATAACGGAAGAACAGTACCAGTGCCATGGCTGCAATAGTCTTACCAATCATGATAATGCCCACTACTGCCAGTACATGTAAGGGCTGTTCCAGCAAGATGCGCGGATCAAACAGCATGCCGACGGAGACAAAGAATAAAATCGAGAAAATTTCACGCAGTGGCAAAGTTTCCTCTTCGGCGCGATGACTGAAATCAGACTCTTTTACCACCATACCGGCAAAAAACGCACCCAGAGCCATAGAAACGCCAAAAATCTTGTAAGCGCCGAAGGCGATAGAAACAGCAGCAGCCACCACGGTTAAGGTGAACAGCTCACGTGAACCAAGACGTGCCACTACCTGTATGATCATTGGAATCAAGCGCTTACCAATAATCAGCATGAAGGCAATAAAGCCTGCGACTTTAAGTAGGGTAATGCCTAAGGTGAGCCAGATATTTTCATCGCTTGCACCTTCCAGGGCCTGACCACCGAGTAGCACTGCAGTCGCAGGTAACAAGACCAGCGCCAATACCATCACCAGATCTTCGACCAGTAACCAGCCAACTGCAATTCGGCCATTGATCGAATCCAGCAGGCCACGATCTCCGAGCGCTTTGAGTAGAACCACGGTACTGGCACAGGACAGGCTTAAGCCAAAGACCAGTGCTGAGCCAAAGTTCCAGCCCCACAGCATTGAGACACCTACCCCGAGTAGGGTAGCGACAGCAATCTGTAAAATTGCACCAGGCAGGGCAATCCGGCGTACCTGCATCAGATCGTTCAGAGAGAAATGCATCCCGACACCAAACATCAGGAACATGACGCCTAGTTCTGCCAACTGGTTGGCCAGATGAATATCACCGACCACACCCGGCGTATGAGGACTAATCAGCACACCGGCAATCAAATAGCCGATCAAAGGGGGAAGACGCAGTCGTGCTGCGAGATAGCCAAAGACTAAAGCTAAGCCAAAACCAACAGCGAGTAATATAATGAGCTCTACATCATGTGGCACTAAATACTCCTTTAGTTAGGTTTATTGGGAAATAAGCACAAAAAATGCCAAAACATTCAGAAAGTTTATCAAGCCGGATAAAAAAAGTGCAAAAAAAAACGACCTGAAAAGGCCGCTTTTTTAAAGAAACTAAAATTATTTGATTTTAGCTTCTTTGAAGATTACGTGTTGACGGATTTTTGGATCAAATTTTTTGATTTCCATTTTTTCCGGCATAGTACGTTTGTTCTTAGTCGTGGTATAGAAATAACCTGTACCAGCTGAAGAAACTAAGCGAATTTTATCACGCATGGTTCAGACTCCTTAGATCTTTTGACCTTGAGCACGCAGGTCAGCAACAACCTTTTCAATGCCCAATTTGTCGATAATACGCATACCTTTAGTGGTTAAACGAAGACGTACAAAACGTTTTTCGCTTTCTAACCAGAAACGGTGGTGGTGCAGGTTCGGCTCGAACCGGCGCTTAGTTTTGTTGTTGGCGTGTGAGACGTTGTTACCAACGACTGGACGCTTGCCGGTAACTTGGCAAACCTTAGACATGGTGTAACTCCATTGATTTAGCCAACAGCAAATCTGTATGGCCAGTCAAAAATAAACGGATTGAAATCATTCAAGGGGCGTTTTATATCAAAAATGCGCTTAAAAGACAAGCGATTTCCGTCAAAACGCGGCACGAACTATATCGATAGCTCATGCCTTGATCATTTAGCGGAGAAGGGTCTTCGAAATCAGCTTGTGAATCGGTTTATTGAACGGCGGCAGAATGTATTTCAAGCTATACAGCTTTGGATTCGACATTACTGAGCGTTCATGCGACAAACTGAAGAAGCCCTCTGGACCGTGGTATTTACCCATACCTGATGCACCGACACCCCCAAATGGTAAGTCGTCCTGTGCAACATGGGTCAGTACCGTATTTTGCCCAAAATGCCCTGAATGGGTACGCTGTGCGACATAATCAGCACGCGCCTGATCAAAGTCGAAGTAGTATAAAGCAAGTGGACGCGGACGGCTATTAATAAAGTCGATGACATCATCAATTTGATCATATTCCATGATTGGAAGCAGTGGGCCAAAGATTTCATGCTGCATGATCTGCATCATTGGAGTGACATTGGTCACGATGGTCGGTGCAATCTTGCGCAGATCAGCCGAATTTTCACTGCGCGGATTAATTTCAATGACTTGCGCACCCTGCTCGCGTGCATCATCCAGATAACCTTCCAGACGGTTATATTGTTTGTCATTGATAATCGAGGTGTAGTCCTGGTTATGGGTGATATCCGGATACATGCTTTCTACGCAAGCCTTAAAATGATCAATAAATTCAGCCGTCTTGCCACGTGGCAGGAACATATAGTCGGGTGCCACACAGGTCTGGCCTGCATTCCAGAGCTTGCCAACGGCGACACGCTGAGCTACATCACGCAGATCAATGGATGGATGCACCAGTACCGGTGATTTACCGCCGAGTTCCAGAATCACTGGCACCAGATTTTCGGCAGCCGCCGCCATCACGGTTTTACCGACTGCCGTCGAGCCGGTGAAAATTAACTTATCGAACGGCAAACGGCAGAATGCATCCGAGATGACACCGCCACCATTCACCACCGCGACCAATTCTTTCGGAAAGGCTTCGGCCAGGGCTTTTTCCAGCACTGCACCAAAGGCAGCCGATGCACTGGAAATCTTGATCATGGCATGGTTGCCTGCAGCCAGAGCGCAGATCAGCGGACCGATAGACAGTAGCAGCGGATAATTCCACGGTGCAATAATTCCGACTACGCCCAAAGGCTGATATTGTACCCATGCCTTGGCTGGCTGGTGAATAATGCCGACATGACGTTTGGAGGGTTTCATCCAGCGGGTCAGGTTTTTACTGTAATATTTGACATGTTCCAGACAGGTGAGCAGTTCACCAATTTTGGTTTCCCCGATCGAACGGTTACCATAGTCCTGATTAATTGCTTCAGCAAATTGATCTTGATACTTAACTAAGATACGCTTAAGCCGAGCTAAACGATCGATACGTTCCTTTGCAGTTGGCAGAGGGTAGTGTAAGTAAGCGTGTTTTTGTTGTGCCAAGACTTCATTGAGGTACTGGCTATCAAAGAAATGTGGTGTCATTGATGTTGTTTTTGTGTGACTGTTCATGCCGCACTACCATATTCAAAAATCGATTAATTAATTTTTAGAGCAAATACTCTAATTAGTCAAGTGACTTTGTGTGTTAGCCTGCTAATGCACGAACTGAATGGTTATTTTAGGATGTCCCAAACCAAAACCTTAAAAACTAAAGAGCGTATCTTGCAGCTTAGTTTGCAGCTGTTTAATGAGCGTGGCGAACGGTCCGTCACCACCAATCACATTGCGGCTGAACTCGGCATGAGCCCAGGCAACCTGTATTATCATTTCCGCAATAAAAATGAAATTATTAAAGAATTGATGGAACAGTACCAGCAGCAAACGCTGGAGATGCTGGCCTTGCCGGATGACCGTGCGCTGGACGCCAATGACAAGGTGCATTACTTTCAGGTACTGAGTAGTCAGCTATGGGCTTATCGTTTCCTGCATCGGGATGTCTATCATCTGGTAGAAAATAACGAAGATTTTCGCAAGTTGTATCCCCGCTTTGCCGGACAGGTGATGCAGCAGGGCCAGAAAATCTATAAAGGCTTTGTCAATGCAGGCCTGATGGAAATGACCGATTCAGAAATTGAAGCCCTGATCATCAACCTGTGGATTGTACTGACCAACTGGACCAACTTCCTGTATATGTCAGGCCATCTGACCGATTCCAATACGCTGGAAGAAAAATGGGTCTGGCAGGCACTGCGCCAGATGGTATTCTTGGAAGGGGCCTATTTGCGTGGCGAAAGTCGTCAAACCTATGAAGGGTTATTGAATAGTCTGGGCTCTTCCGAACTTTTTGCCAGCCTGTCGGCTGCTAAAGACGCTGAATCTGAACAAACTATTCAGAATATCCAAGAAACGCGCTAGAATACTCGGCTTATTTTTTAATTTAACTGATTAGTGACTTAAACCAACATGAATATGACGACTGCTAACACCGCACGTTTATTGATTACTTGTGAAGACAAGCCGGGCATCGTGCAGGCTGTTTCAAGCTTCTTGTATCATCAAGGTGCTAACATTACTGCGCTTGACCAATATGCGACAGCAGCGCAGGGCGGACGTTATTTCATGCGCGTTGAATTTGAATTAGATAATCTTCAAAGTCGCAAAGAAAGCATTATCCAGACTTTTGCAGCGAATGTAGCGGAACGCTATAGCATGCAATGGCGTCTGGCTCTGGTCAGTGATGTGAAGAAAGTCGGTATTCTGGTGTCCAAGGTTGATCATGCCTTGCTGGAACTATTATGGCGTCATGCACGTGGTGGTTTACCTTGTGAAATTACCAAAGTGGTATCGAATCACGAGACCTTACGCGAAGCAGTTGAAAACTTTGGTATTCCATTTGAAGTGGTGCCAGTAACCAAAGACAACAAGCGTGAGGCTTATGAAGAAATTGACCAGTTGATGCAGGGCAATGACCTGTTGGTACTGGCGCGTTATATGCAGATTCTGGATGAAGAGTTTGTCAGCAAGTGGGAAATGAAAGTGATCAATATCCACCATTCATTCCTGCCAGCTTTCGTGGGTGCCAATCCGTACAAGCAGGCTTATGACAAGGGTGTCAAACTGATTGGTGCAACTGCCCACTATGTGACAGCTGATCTGGATCAGGGGCCAATCATCGAGCAGGATGTGGAGCGCGTGAACCATGACTTTACTGTTGAACAGTTACGTGAACTGGGTCAGGATGTAGAGCGTAATGTATTGGCCCGTGCGGTCAGATGGCATCTGGAAGACCGTATTATTGTCGATGGTAACAAGACTGTCGTGTTCCAATAAGACTTGCATTGGATTTTAAAAAGGCATACTTTTAGTGTGCCTTTTTTTGTTTTGATGCAAAAAAAATCAGTCAAAGCTAAGATTAGCAGTTGCAAATGAAAACACTTCTCATTTATTATTGGCATACTTTAATTGTGCTAACCGATGAGCTTGATAGTTTGTTTCACATCATCTCCTCAAGGTAATAGATTTAATGAGTCAAGTTGCTGCGCCCCAAATGCCTACACCGCCGAATCAGATGAAAAAGAAAATCATCTCTATCGTTGCGGCTGTACTTGTTGGGCATGTGGGGGTGTTATATGCGATCAGCCAGATGAAAGCGCCTGAACTGACACCCATTGATAAGCAGCCCTTAAAAGTGCGCTTTGTCAAACTTCAGGAGGCACCGAAACCTTTACCGCCAAAGCCAAAGGCCGAGCCACAAAAAGAGCCACCTAAGCCTAAAAAAGAAGTCAAAATTGTAGAAAAACCGCTGCTACCGCCACCCAAAAAAGTAGAAAAAATTGAACAGGTGAAAAAGGTGGAAGCGCCTAAAGTAGTCACAGCACCGCCAGTTGAAGCAAAACCGACTCCGGCTCCGGTAGTGCCAACCGTGGTCACTGAAACTAAAGTAAAACCGGCACCCGCTCCAGTTGCACCACCTGCACCTGTGGCGCCCCCTGCACCTGCTGCACCTCCATCACCGAAAAGTGTATCGATTGGCGGAGGTGTTTCTTGGAAGCGTTCACCGAAAGTTTCATTATCTTCGAGTGAATTAAAATCAGCCTGTTCGCTGGTAGTGGACGTGGCAGCAAATGAACAGGGCAAAGTGGTCTCCGCGACTGCACGAAACTCAGATTGTAGCCCGGCAGTAACGCGCAAAGTAGAAGCAGCGGTACGTCGTGCACAACTCACCAAATATGTTGAAAATGGTGTGGCTTATCCAACCCGTGTGGAACAGCCTTTCGATTTTCAGGTTAAATAACGGCTAACCCATTAGGAGTTCGAATATGAACTTTTCAGTTTATTGGCAACACGCTGATGCAGTCAGTAAAACGCTGTATTTCGTGTTATTGGCAATGTCGATTGCGACATGGACCATTTTTGTGCTGCGTTTGATGGGCACTCGCCAATTGAAACAGATTGCCTATGCTCAGTTATCTCAGGCATTGGAAAAACTGAAAACCAAACTGGCTCCTTTGGGCTTTGAACAGCGTAAGGCAGTGGCAGAACAGGCGCTGTTACGCCAGATTTCAGCAGAGAAAGCCAATGCCGAAAAAGGTGTATCGGTTCTTGGTACAATTGCTTCAATTTCACCTTTTGTCGGTTTGTTCGGTACGGTATGGGGAATTTTCCATGCACTGGTTGCGGTTGGTAAAAGTGGTCAGGCTGGCCTTGCACAAGTAGCAACCCCAGTCGGTGAGGCCTTGATTATGACCGGATTGGGTCTGGCCGTCGCGATTCCTGCGGTACTGGCATATAACATCTGTGTGCGTATGAATCGTGGCCTGGCACATGAACTGCAAGATCAGGCGCATGGTCTGTTGATTGATACCATGCTGCAACAGGAATCTGCTGCAAAAAAATCTGATGCGCAGATTACGCAACAAAGTTTCGTGGGAGGTCAAGCTTAATGGCTTTTCAACTGGGTGAAGACAACGATGTAGGCATGAATGAGATGAACCTCATTCCACTCATCGACATTATGTTGGTATTGATGATCATCTTTCTGGTGACAGCAACCGTTGCGAACCCGTCAATTCCATTAACCTTGCCACAAACTACTGCGGAAATTATCGATCTGCCGCCTGAAAATGTCACCATCAGTATCAATGCAGAAGGTGACATTGCCTGGAATGGCGATGTACTGACGTTAGAGCAGCTTGAAACCCGCTTCAATGAAGCCGGACAGTCTGAACGTCAGCCGACGATTGTGCTGAAAGCAGATAAAGAATCACGTTATGATGCGGTGGCGCAAGTCATGTCGCGCGCGAGTGGAGCCGGACTCAGCGATATCGCTTTTGCAACTGATAACTAAGATTCAGTGAGTAAAAAAAGCGACTGATTGCAGTCGCTTTTTTTATGCCTATTTTTCATGAAACTTAATGAGTTTTTAACAAGGTTGTAAACTTACTGCGTAATTTGTTCAATTTTGGTGGAATGGCAAAATTGCAATAGCCTTGAGTGGGATTCTTGGCAAAGAAGTTCTGATGATATTCTTCTGCAGGATAAAAAGTCGGGGCAGGGCTGAGTTCAGTCACGATATTGATACCATCGGCTTTCAGGGCATCAATCGCCTGCTGTGCCTGTTGTTGTTGCTCATCATTCAGATAAAAAATCACAGAACGATATTGGGTGCCAACGTCATTGCCCTGACGGTTCAAGGTTGTTGGATCATGGGTTGCAAAAAATACATCAAGTAACTGTGTATAACTGATCTGGTTTTCATCGAAATCGATCAGAATCACTTCAGCATGTCCGGTTTCACCCCCGCACACGTCATCATAATTGGGATTAGTCGTATGGCCACCTGCATAGCCACTCAGAACCTGCTGGACTCCCTGGATTTGTAAAAATACCGCCTCAGTACACCAAAAGCATCCACCACCGAAAAGTGCTTGTTGCATGGTTGATTCCTCATTCAATTGAAATAGGCTGATGGTTTAATTCTAGCCCACCAGTATGAAAGATAAAAAAGCCTGTAAATGCAGGCTTTTTGTAGGAGGCTTATTAGCGTGGCTGAACCGCACTTTCCAGCTGGATTAACAAGTTGCCATGTCGATCCAACAGTTTCAATGTTTTTCCATATACTTGATAATGCGTCACTTTGCTTAAAGCTTCATTAAATTTTTGATCTAGTTGACCATTATTCATACAGGCCATGCGTGTAGTGGCCATTTGACTCAAATTCAAGGTGTCTTTACCCGCTGTATAGCTGCCCATGATCCGGTTACAGCCATCTGAACCTGAAACACGCTGGGTGCTGGCATCAAATTGCAGGCTTGGAATATTGCTTGCTGCTGGTACTGTCTTGATTTCAGTATTGCCAATCTGGGTAGCGATCCAAGTGCGATTCTGCAAAAGTTGTAAATGATTCGCGGTTTGTGTGGTGGCGGTAGATGGGACAGTTTCACAACCCATGACCGTTAAGACCGAACCTAAAATGGCGATGGCAGTTAATTTTTTTAGCATGAGAGATACCCTGATCATAGATTAGCCATTTGTATCTAAACAAAAAAATGATTAAGGTTCCAGTTGATTTTGTATCTTTATTGAAGTGGATATTACTGTAGAGTTATCACATGTCTGGTTTTGGCAGGCCCTGCCGGATCAGATGTGAATAATCCTGACTGGACAGCTCGGCGGTCTGTTTCACCCGTGGATTAACGTGTGCTCGCTGATACCAGGTATGCATATCCCAGGACTGATCCAGTACTTTCAGATCATAAAGATAGTTCGGTAAATAGCCGGAGGCAAGTAACCGATAATCTGAGGGCAATTGTTGTTGCGAAACTGCCTGCACCATATCAAAGACCAGCGTAGTACAGTTACTGGTCAGGGTGTTGTACCATTTCGGCTGTTTGGCCAGTGCATCGACCTGATGGAGATATTCCACAAATAATGCTTTGGCTTGAGCTTGTGGCATCTTTACCGGAAAGAAATAGACCTGTTCGCCGCGGACATTGCTGCGAGTATAAATGATATCCTTTTCGTCCGATGCCACCAGACTCAATTCATATTTTCGGAAAAAGCCACCTATCGCTGAAAAATTCTCATTCTTCTCCTTGCGGATTTCAATCGAAAAGGTGAGTGGCTTTTGATTAGCAAAATCGAAGCTGACCAGAGTATGAGCAATTTTTGGTCCCATCCAGTAAGACGTGATGATATTCACTCCGGTAATCTGGTTCAGATCAAAACTGCGGCTTTCCCAGCGCTCAGTATAGCGGCCATCCGGTTGCCAGTCGAAATTACGGATATTGTGCAGGGTGACCAGATTGCCTCGCTGTTCATAGGAGAGCAGCCTGGAAACTTCAGGGTTCCAGTCACGATCTTGACGTGGCTCCATGCTGAAGTAAGCCAACAAGCTGAACAGAAAGGCCAGCAGATAGAGTACGGTATCCACCTGGCGGGAAATCAGATGCCGAGTAAAATAAATTCCGAGAACAACCAGTGCAAATGCGAGCCAAAGACCTATCAGAATTATGCTGCCAATTTTACCCAAAGGCTGTTGTACCCAGAGCATCAGGCTTAACCACAAGCTTGAACACAGGACAAATAAACTAAACAGACTGCCGAGTAACCACAGGCTCCAATGCTTTTCCGGTTTTTTGCGTCCTTGCATGCTCAATCTTTTATAGAAAATAGGCTTTATTTTCTGTATGTTGCGAACTCAAATGCAATACCGGATTTGTCATCAATATGTTGTTCTGATGCAACTTTTTCAAACTCGGCCGGAATCTCCGGGTAATAGGCATGACCTTTTACATCCAGTTCGACATGGGTGAGTTCCAGACGATCAGCGATATCCAGGGTCTGTTTAAATATTTCGCCGCCGCCAATAATATAAATGGACTTCGGATTTTCCGAGGCTTTTACATCTGCTACAGCCTGGTTCAAGGCATCCTCAATCGTATGCGCAACTTTAGTGCCTTCAAAAGACCAGTCGGCATCCCGGGTAATCACCCAGTTCACACGTTTGGGCAGGGCACGGCCCATGGATTCAAGCGTTTTGCGACCCATCACAATTACGCCGCCCTGAGTGATTTCCTTGAAATGTTTAAGATCTGCGGAGATATGCCAAGGCAGGTCGTTGTCCTTGCCAATACAGCGCTGCTGATCCATTGCCACGACGTGTACAACTTCTAAATCTTGAAATGACATGTATTGAATCCTTCTCATCAAACCCAAAGTTCTTCGTGTAATGTTTTACTTGTACGAAGGAAAGGTTAAAAATCTATATTGATTGCCTTTATGCTTTAGGCCTGGGAATATATTTTGAAAGGGAGAGGCGTCATGCATGGTAAAAGGCCTTTCCCTAGCCCCCTCCTGGGAGAGGGAACTTTATAATAAAGAACATTAAACAGCGACAGGTGCTTTGATACCTGGATGTGATTCATAACCGACAATTTCAATATCTTCAAATTTAAAATCGAACAGGTCTTTGACTTCAGGGTTCAATTTTAACTGGCACAGGCCAAGTGGCTCACGACTTAATTGTAATTGTGCTTGTTCAAAGTGGTTGGCATATAAATGGGTATCGCCACCGGTCCAGACAAAATCACCGACGTCCAGATCACAGACCTGCGCAATCATATGCGTCAGCAGGGCATAGCTGGCAATGTTAAACGGGACGCCCAAAAACACATCGGCACTACGCTGGTACAGCTGGCAAGAGAGTTTGCCATTATGCACAAAAAACTGGAACAGGGTATGACAGGGTGGTAAAGCCACTTGCCCCGCTTCATTCGGATTCCAGCCAGAGACAATCAGACGACGTGAATTTGGATTGGTCTTGATTTCATTGATCAGCCATTGGATCTGGTCAAAACCGTCCTGTTTATAGCTGCCATCTGGATTTTTGGTTGCGCCAAAGTTACGCCACTGATGACCATATACCGGACCAAGTTCGCCTTCAGGGCGGCCAAAACGCGCTGTCTGTTCCGCAGTTGCCCATTCATCCCAGATCGTGACTTTGTTGTCCTGAAGATACTTTACATTGGTATCACCTTTCAGGAACCACAACAGTTCAATCACGATAGAACGGAAATGAACTTTTTTGGTGGTGAGTAGGGGAAATCCCTTAGAAAGATCAAAGCGCATCTGATGACCAAATACCGAGCGTGTACCTGTTCCGGTACGGTCGCCTTTATCGCCGCCGTGGTCGAGGATATGTTGTAGAAGGTCAAGATATTGGCGCATAGGTCTCTCTTAAAATTTGTTGAAAATTGCTTTTCTTTGAACTGAGCAACTCAAAATTGCGTTCATCATAACATTTTTTTTAGTAGTTCCGCATAGCGATAAAACTGATTCAACCAGAGAGCAATCGCAATAAAAAAGGCATCCTTGAGAGATGCCTTTGAATGGTTCAATTTATTTTGTTTAAGCGGTGGGTTGGCCCGTATGAACGGTATGAATCAGATCAGACAGGTCATAACCCAGTGATTGTGCATAGGCCAGATATTGCTGTTTGGTGGCTTCATCCAGCGTTGGTTTACGATGCAGTAGCCATAGATACTTCATGTGTGGCTCCCCGACCAGAGCAGTTTCATACTGTTCATCCAGTTTGAGCACCCAGTAATCTCCTTTGGTAAAAGGCACCCAGCGCAAACCTTCAGGCAAGAAGCTGACTTCCAGCTTGCCATGCTCTGCATCAACAATGCTGGCCTCTCCAATTGCTTCATCCAGCTTTCCACCGCCATCCAGACAACGGTTCTGGACCCGAACAGTACCATCTTCATTCAGGCTATAAACTGCAGAAATATCAGTGCTGTCTTCAGGTTGGTGCTTCATCGGCAAACGCGCAATTTCATACCAGGTTCCTAAATAATGTTCCAGATCAAAATTAGAAACAGTAGCTAAATCCTGATTCATTTTTTTCTTCTCCGTTCACTTCAATGATTTGTACTGAATCAGTCTAATACATCAGCTAAGGCTTAAAGCGATGTAATCCTGTAGAAAATTGTTATCCTTTTTTTCGATAAGTAAAATTGGCAATAATGCTGCCTATAAATAGTTAAGAGAATAAATATAGAAGGAAATCTGAGATTGTAATAATTTAATTTGAGGGGATTAATATTAAAAAAAACTAAATTAAATCTTATTTTTTATAAAAAATTTCCTAAAAATAATACGAAAAAAAATAATAGTTTAGTTTCATTAAACGAACAATAGAAAAATTTTATTACATATTGAATGTGAAAAATAACATTTAACCGGCTAGTATTCTCCGTTCGTTAACAAATGAAAGCCGATATTTACGGCGTGGAGTAAAAGGTAAAGCATGGTTTATGATCAACCAATGGACATGAGTGCAATACATGCACCTGCTCAAGCGAACATCATATTACGTTCTAAGGCTGAACAAAATCCCAAAAAACCTTCAACAGGTTCTATCCATAAAGCCGTAAGTTCAAGCAACGGTCATCGTATCAATATCGAGAAATTCACAAGCTATTTGCAGGGTATTACCCGTCGAACCAGTACCCAAAAATGCGCGCGCAGTATTCGTGTCGGGCTGCAATCTTCGGGTGCCAAAATCGTGAATCATCCGGTCGCCGCAGCAGACTGGGGAAATACCCTGATGCAATTGGGTTATAAGAAAATTAATGCTTCTTTTGACCGCCCTAAAAAAGGTGATATCTATATTATTGATCGTACCTCAAATCATAAATATGGACACATTGCAGCATATTCAGGAACTGCCTGGGTATCAGACTTCAAGCAGAATAGTCATGCAATCTATCGCACCAAAAACCTGACCTATAGTTACTATCGTCTGGAAACATACTTCTAAAAAACTGTGCAAAGTTCACTCTTTGAAACGTTTCGCGCGGTTTTCATAGACTGAGACTATAAATAGTCCAATCGCGGTAAAACCAAAACATTGCAGACCCAAAGCAAATTTTGTCCATTGCGCATGTTGCTCGGGCAAATAGCTGAATAGGGTAATTAAGGCAATGATGGGAATGACCCGGCTCAAGGCGGTAAAGCCATTTGCATAGGGATTGGACTTCGAAATTTTCAGGCGGGAATGGTGCAATAAATGCACAGCAATTCCAATCGCTAAACTCACGCCAACAAATACCGAACCTAACTGGGCCACAGTTGATGCTGCATAAATCAAAATACAGGTCGCAATAATGACCATCAGCTTGATTTGACGGGTACAGCGTTCCGAATACCAGAACTCAAGCATGGGGTGAACCCGAATCTGATTTGTTCTGATTGAGCAGGGACAGGGGAGAAAACAGGCAAATCGCCAGAGCCATAAAGGCAATACCCTGCGCGCCTGGAATCAGGATTTCACCCTGCTGCATGTTCATAAAAACCAAAGCAAGCAATAAGGCAATTGGAATCCAGGTCAGGAGTCTATACAGCAAGTCAGTCGGATTTTTACTGGCAAAGTGGATTTTACAGTAACGGCAAATCAGAAAAACAATGCCGGTACCGACAAACATCAGAATCGCATCTAAGGGCAGCGGCTCCATCCAGTACAAGCCTGCAGCTGCCATAGCAATCACAATAAAAATCAACAGTTTTTTGAAAACAGATACCTGCGGATTAAACCAGAACTCAAGCATAATAATGAAAGAATAGAAGAGATAATCGGCACTTTAGCATATTTTGGATATAAAAAAGCGAGGCCTCTGCCTCGCTAAATTCAGCTCTTTTCTTAGCTATTTTTTTGTGGGCCCCAGTCATAAATTTTCTTCTGGTAGGCATACCACATCATCCACAAGCCAATCAGGATCATTGGCAGGCTCAGGAATTGTCCTTTGCTCATCCAGCCAATAAACAGCTGGCCATTGTCCGGCTCACGGAAGAACTCGACCACAAAACGTGCCAGACCGTAACCGATCAGGAACAATGCCGAAACTGCCATACGCGGACGCGGCTTGGAACTAAACCACCACAGCACAATAAACAGGATCAGACCTTCACACAATGCCTGATAGAGTTGAGATGGATGACGCACCAGTTGCAGTGGATCGGTCGGAAAAATCATACCCCAGGCAAAGTTTGGATCGGTTACCTGACGGCCATACAGTTCACCGCCAATAAAATTGCCAATCCGGCCAAACATCAGCCCTGTTGGCACGCAAGGTGCGATAAAATCCAGGGTCTGGAACCAGGTCATCTTATATTTCTTGCACCACCACAACATGGCCAAAATCACACCGAGGAAGCCACCATGGAAACTCATGCCGCCAGTCCAGATCTGGAATAGCCATAAAGGATCGGCCAGGAACTGGGAAAAACCGTAGAATAAAACATAGCCTACACGGCCACCAATGATTACACCCAAAGCACCAAAGAAAATCAGATCCGAGACCATATCTGGCGTCCAGCCACGCTGTTTAGCGCGATAAGTTGCCAGTCCCCAGGCAAATAAAAAAGCCAGGAGGTACATGAGTCCATACCAGTGGACTTGCAAAGGCCCGAGCGAAATCGCAACGGGATCAATGTTTGGATAGGTGAGCATTCCTGTTCCTTGTGATTCTGTTTTGCACAGATTTTAGCTGAAAGCAAAGAAAAATGTTGTACATTCAATGTGTAAAGATCGAGGGCATCAATTATGTGTATTGTGGCACTGGCTTGGCAGGTTCTGGATCAGACCCCAGTATGTCTGATTTCAAATCGTGACGAGTTTTATCAACGTCCCACGCATGGCTTATATGAATGGGAAAATAGTCCGATTATTGCTGGACAAGATTTACAGTCTGGTGGTACCTGGATGGGCATTACGGCTTCAGGAAGATGGGCGGTGATCACCAATTTCCGCGACGGACAGGACAAAAAACACTATCCAACTTCACGTGGACATATTATTCAAGACTTTTTAAATTCTGACTTAACTCCGATTCGTTTCGCACAAGATCTGGAACAGAGACAGTGTGACTATGCCGGCTTTAACCTGTTTATTGGCGATCGGGATCAGGCTGTATATATGAGCAATCGCGGTGAAGCACCGCACGTACTGGCCCATGGGGTCTATGTCGTTTCAAACGGATTGATGAGTGAAGACTGGTACAAGACCCGGCATTTGCGGAAACGCTTTACCCAGGAACTATTACCGATGCTGCAACAACAAAAGATTGCAGAAGCGGAACTGTGTCATGCAGTCTGGGATATTTTGGAAGATGAACGCAAGGTGATTCCGGAGCTGTTGCCAGATACAGGCATCTCGGTGGAAATGGAACAACTGCTGTCTTCGACTTTTATCCAGAGTCCGGCCTATGGTACCCGTTGCTCCAATTTTTTGAGAATGCAGCAGGGACAATGGCACTGGATCGAAAAGTCACAACAAGGTGCGACCGCAGGTCAAATTATTGAAAAAATAATCAAACTAAAATAAGTGCCAGATATAAAAAATGCCGACATCTGCCGGCATTTTTTCACAATCGCTGTTTATGCTGTCGCTTGCTCCAAAGCTTCACCCGCAATAGCGCCGCCATCTTTACGGGTAATCACCACAGTCGCAGAGCGAGGTACTTTGCCTAAACGGCTATAACGCTCGCTTTGGTTGGCTGGCCATGCACTCCCTGGATGCTGAACGTTGACGAAAATCGCCTTGTAGTCCGGGGTAATGGTCACACCGGTAATTTCACAGCCTGATGGGCCGGTGAGGAAACGGCGAACCCGATCATTCTTCAGCTTGGCACCAACAAAGGTTGCTTGTCCTTCTGCCTTGGTGCTGGCAGCAAGCGCTTTGGTTCCATCCCCTACTTTACCTGGCAGTGCTGCCAGCATCATACAGTTGGTTTCATCGGTATACTGACCATCATCGGTCTGAATCCACAGAATTCCGCGCGGATCGAACCACATGCCATCCGGGCTGGAAAAGTCATTTAGATCATCCAGACCTGACAGGTTGATGTTGGATGCAGCACGCGCTTCTGCACCGAACAGGAAGATATCCCACGCAAATGCAGTGGCATTGACCGTATTCTCCGTTTCACTAAAACGGATGATATGACCATTCATATTGCCTGAATTGCTGGCACTTGAACCCTTGAAGTCAATATAGCTACGCGGATTGGCTGCATCAGTCGGGTAAGCACGCCCACGGTTACCGTTGTTGGTAAGCGTTACATAGACTTCGCCATTTTCCGGGTTTACTGCTACCCATTCCGGACGGTCCATTTTAGTGGCTTGAACATAGTCGGCCGCCAGACGTGCATGCACGACAATATCTGCCTGGTCTTTAAATGGATACACCGGATTTGATGCATCCAGGCCATTTTTACCATGGCTGAGTTCTAGCCATTGACCCGTACCATCCTCCTTGAACTGGGCGACATATAAGGTGCCTTGATCCATATATTTATCACCGACTGCATAACCGCCGTTGATGTCTTTAGGATCCCATTTTGCATCCGATACAAATTTGTAGATATATTCACCGGTTGCATCATCCCCCATATAGAATGCGAGCGGCTGACCGGGTACAGGATTACTGCAACGGCAATCTTCATGGGCAAAACGACCCAAGGCAGTACGTTTTACCGGACGGGCACTGGCACTGAACGGATCAATTTCAACAATAAAACCACAGGTATTCATGGCATTGCGATAGTCAGTAAGGGCACTGCCATCCGCCTGTGCAGTAATATTCCAGCGGTCATACAGATCGCGCTCACCCGTCAGTTCAGCATCGGTTTTATCCCAGCGATACTGGCTGGTTGCCGGACCGCCACGACCATAACGCGACAAAGCAACTTGTTCGGCATCTGTACGTACATCGCCTTCGTCACGGGAGAAATAGCCGCTCCAGTTTTCTTCCGCGGTCAGATAAGTTCCCCACGGGGTATAACCATTACCACAGTTGGCAAAGGTACCGCGCGTCAGGGTGCCTGCAGGCGAAAAACGGGTTTTCATCAGGTCTGAACCGCGTGCCGGACCACGTAATTCCATTTCAGTGGCAGCGGTAATACGGCGGTTAAATGGTGAGTTCAGGTTGATTTTGACGGCCTGGGTGTTCGGGTCTTTCTGGATTTCGACCACCGATACCCCGTGTGCATTCACTTCACGTAAAATCTGGTCTTCAGGGCGTTTACCATCTACCGTAATCGTACCGCCTGGCGTGTGTAACTGCGATTGTTGCAGATACTCATGGTTCAGCACCAACAAACCTTGTTGTGACTGTTTTGCAGCATAATTTTTTTTCTGTGGATCCATACCGAAGAAGGACATGCCGTCATGGTTATCCCCGGCACGGAACTGATAAGAAGCGCCTGATGGAAGTTCTGTATCCAATTTTTCTGGCACACTGCTATTGATTGGATCGCCGACGGCATAGAGTACATTTAACTCATAGCCTTCTGGCACCGTAAAAAAGTTCTGGGTGTTTTTCTTGACCGCTTTAAACGAGAACTTGCTTGGACGTTGCGCCAGATCGCTCCAGGCGTGCTGATCTACTGGTTTTTCATTGGCTGGTGGTGTTTCTGGTACAGAAGTATCATCGTCATTGTCATCGGAACAGCCACTGACCGACGCAGCAAATGCCAATGCCATGGCACCACTGCCTGTTTTTGCAATAAAGCTACGGCGGTTCATATATTGATTCAGGATCGTTTGGAAGTGGGTATTATTGGAATTATTACTGTCTTCAACCAGATCCTGGCAAGGTATCATATCTTCGTTTTTCATTTTAAAGTCCCAATTAAAAAGTAAGTGCTTGGTGGTGTAGAAGTTTTCAATACCTTAAGCTTGGGATGTGACAGTAATCTTAAGAAAATATGACATTAAAATTAAATAAATCAGTGTTTTATTAATTATATAAAATAAAAAGACAGCCAAGGCTGCCTGAACAGATAGATGAGTTCTTGTTTTGGCGGGTTGTTATTATTCGGTCTTTAAACGACGTTTTTCGATCAGTTTTCCTGCCAGTAAACCCAGTTCAAACAGTAGCCACATGGGAACAGCCAGCATAATCATCGACAGGGCATCTGGAGGTGTGACGAACATTGCCACAAAGAAGCAGCCTACAATAATAAAGCGCCGTTTCTCGATCAGCGTCTGTGTTGAAACTGCGCCAATCAGGATCAGAACCAGGGTAATAATGGGGATTTCAAAGGTAAAACCAAACACCAGAAACAGCTTTAAACAGAAGCTGAGATAACTGTTGATATCGGTCATCGGGGCCACAGTTTCCGGCGAAACACTGATAAAAAAATGCAGTATCGAAGGTAATGCTACAAAATAGGCGAAGCTGATGCCGGTATAAAAAAGCACGATACTGCCGACCAAAAGCGGCAAGGCCAGACTCTTTTCCCTGACATACAGTGCAGGCTTAATAAAGCTCCAGAGCTGATACAAAATAAACGGCATCGCGATCATCAGCGCGACAAAGAAGTTCAGCTTAAACGGTGCCATGAAGGTTGCGGTGACATCCGTGGCAATCATGGTCGAGCTGGCGGGTAATTGTGCCCGTAGTGGTTCAGACAGCCTTTGATAAGTCTGATTGGCAAAGGGCAGTAGACAGAAAAACAGGCCAATCAGGATCACAACCACTTTAAAAAGATGCTTTCTTAATACCACCAAATGCTGGGTGATTGGCATCTGTTCCAGATTCAGCGCTGCAGCATCATTGGAGGCTGGTGTAGTTGGCAAGGTTGTCATACGGCCACCTTTATATCTGTATAGCAAGGTTTAGACATTACGTTTTGAGTTGCTAGAGACTGGGGTAAATACACGGAGGATACGGGCTGTTGCACCGGCTGATAGCTGAGCAAGGGCTGAGCAGACTGAGGTTTTATTTTTAGTTGATCAGCTGCAATCGGCTGCTGTAAATCTGCCATTTGTGCCTGCATCCTGGCTTCCAGCTCCTGAATCCGTTGCATTTCAGCTTGCATCTGTTCACGCAATTCGGACAGGCGTAATTCACGATCAAGGTCATTCTGAACATTGCTCACCATACGCTTGATCTTGCCGTACCATGTTCCGACAAAACGTACTGCTTCCGGAAGCTTGTCTGGCCCAAGAACCAAAAGTACAATAATTCCGAAAATCAGCAGCTCGGTCATTCCAATATTGAGCATAACGAACTCTTAACTTTTAGTTGGATGTTCAGAGGTTTTGACCTGGGCATCAATGGTACGTGGCTCTGCAAGCTTGGCCTGTTCAGCCTCTTCATCCTTGACTGATTTTTTAAAGTCTTTAATCGCGCCGCCCACGTCTTTACCCAGATTTTTAAGTTTGGATGTGCCAAATAATAAAATCACCACAATTGCAAAAATCAGCACATGCCAAATTGATAATCCTGCCATTAGTTTATCCTCTATATTTCATGCACCTATCTCAGCAGGCTTGTATGACAGTGGAGTGACGCTTTGATGACAGTTTGCCGACACGGCAGCAGGGGAATGAATCACTCATATAAAAAATTTCGTAATTCAATGAAAAATATACTGTGCTAGCATACAGCCTGATATGGAAATCTCAGCAGCATTGTCATGGCCTTGATTCTTCCCCTCCTGTCTTTTTTGACTGGTTATTGGGGGGTGCAATATTTAAAACCGATTCGACCTTTTTTGGCTGCTTTATTGGCGCGAGTACTGATTCCAGTACTGATTATCTACAATATGGTGTTTTACCAAGAGGGCAGTTTGTGGCTGATTGCCTTCAGCTTTTTCTGTTCCTGCGTATTCTTTGCCTTGTTTTATTTCACCCTGAAAAATAAACTGCGTGCCTTATGCCTGAGCTATTTAAATGGGGCATGGCTGGGAATTCCTTTTGCACTGGCAGTTTTTGGCCCGCAAGCGACCAGTACTGTGGTGGCGCTGTACATCGGTGGTTCTTTGTTTGGCAATGTCTGTGCGGTGATGGCAGTCAGTGAAGCCAGACAAGATAGCAGCTATATTTTAAAAAATGTACTGCTCTCACCACCAGTGGTGGCACTGTCAGTGGCAGCCTTATTGTCATTTTGGGATTTGAGTCAGTGGCAGCAAGTCGCTTGGGTAGAGAGGCTGTATCAGGCCAATAAAGTGCTGGTGACTTTTAGTGGCATGTGTGTGTTGGGAATGTGGCTGAGCAATGTGCGGATCAGCCGTTTCGATTTAATGCGTAGTCTGCAACTGGTTTTTTATAGAGGGCTGTTTGCGGTTTTGCTGTGTGTTGCCGCTTATTATTTACCTATTCCGCAGCAGACGCTGACTTATGCGGTAATGCTGATGTTCTTTTTATTGCCGCCTGCAGCCAATATTGTGGCACTGGAAACCCATTATCAGGGAACAGGCCATTCCGCCAAATATATTGCTTCGGGGACTTTGGCCAGCGCGATCTTGATTGCTTTATATGGGGCAGTGGTGCATGTATTGATGCCGGGATTATAAAAACATAAAAAGGTTCTCTCACCCCTAGAGAGAGTTAGAGAGGATGTAAAAGCTTTAGAAGGATGATTTTCCCTCTCCTTTAAGGAGAGGGTTAGGGAGAGGTGTATTTTAAAAATCCCTCACCCCAGCCCTCTCCCAAAGGGAGAGGGGGTAATGAGAGGCGGAACTTACTTCGCCAAACTTGCCTTGAACAACTGCATCGCCTGACCACGATGACTGATTTTATTCTTTTCTTCTTTGCTCATTTCTGCACTGGAAATTCCCAGTTCTGGTAACCAGAACAACGGGTCATAGCCAAAACCATTTTCACCACGCGCAGCTTCCAGAATTTCCCCGTGCCAGATACCCTGAAAGACTTGCGGTAAGGGATCTTCGGCATGTTGGACCAGTGCCAGTACACAAACAAACATACCCTCAATTGTTTCACCCTCTTGGCGTAAGGGTTTGAGATCGGCCAGCAGTTTTTCATTATTGGCGGCATCGTTACCATGCTCGCCGGCATAACGAGCCGAATAAATGCCGGGAGCGCCTCCGAGAACCGGCACACAAATGCCTGAATCATCTGCAATAGCAGGTTTTCCGGAAATTTTAGAAGCATGACGTGCCTTAATAATCGCATTTTCGACAAAGCTTAGACCATCTTCGATCGCATCTTCGATATTCAATTTTCCCTGGGCCACGACTTCAACCGGCAGTTGCAGCTCGGCAAACAGTTTTTCAAACTCGGCAATTTTACCTTTGTTATTACTCGCCAATACCAGTGTACCTTGGGATAACCAGTCAGTTGCAGCCATGTCAAAAACTCATTATTAGATAAAGAATGGGTGCTATTTTAGCAATGGATGAAGAATTTGCGGCAATAAAAAAGCACCCGAAGGTGCTATTTATACCATTCAGCTTATTGTGCCTGAATCCATCTGTCGGCACGGTCACGTGCCTGACGGATCTGCTCTTGGGTTAAATTCGCCGCCAAGGCAGTTTTTCTGCCTTCCGATAGCGTAATCACCTTATTGTCGAGCATGCCATCACGGGTAGACAGTTCATACCATTGGTAAGCACCCATATAGTTTTTCTTTTTCTCTTCCATCATTGCCAGGTTAAAGCTGGCACGGTTATCGCCACGGCTAGCGGCTTTTTCAAAATACTGACGTGCCAGCGTTTCATCTTTTCTGGTGCCAATACCATCGGCCAGCATACGGCCAACATTCAGCTGTGCAACTGCCAGACCTTGATCCGCAGCAGCTTTATACCAGGCAAAAGCCTGTCGTTCATCTTTTTGAATGTCTTTACCATACTGGTATTTGGTGGCCAGATAAAACTGTGCACCGGCCTGACCAGCTTTCGCTGCTTTGGTCAGACTGTTGATATCCATGATGGAATACTGAGCCGCTTGACTGGCAACAGATGGACTAGGTGCAACATAATCTGCATGGGCTTGCATGCCAAAAAGTCCCGCCAGTAGCGTCGTACTTAATAATAATTTTTTCATAGCGCGCTCACTCGATAAATTGCGACTTCACCAAATAGATTAGGGAGATGCTTGCTCAGCAAACTATCTTCTTGATTCCCGTTCACAGCGAGTCGATTAATAATTTTGATATTATTTTCCGCACAAAGTGCTTCAAAATCACGAAATGTACATAAGTGGATATTCGGGGTGTTATACCACATATACGGCAAGGCTTCAGAAACCGGCATTCTCCCTTTGATTGCCAAGAAAGAACGGGTCTTCCAATGCGCAAAGTTCGGGAAGGTAATAATGGCCTGTTTCCCCACACGCACCATATCACGTAATAATACGTCAGGCGCATCTACAGCTTGCAAAGCTTGTGCCATGACCACATTGTCAAAAGACTGGTCAGCAAAGCGGCTTAAGCCGAGGTTTAAGTCTTGCTGGATGATATTTAACCCGCGACTGACTGCAATTGCAATCTTTTCCTGATCAATTTCTAATCCGTATGCACGAATATCGTGCTTTTTGCTCATTTGTGCCAGCAGTTCACCGTCACCACAACCGAGGTCAAGTACGCTAGAACCCGGCTTGATCCACTTTTCAGCGAGTTGTTGATCGATACGCATTATATGGTCTCCTTCGGTGTTGCTTTAAGGTGTTCTTCACCCCCGAGAAATGCACGCAAAGATTTTACATAGAGCGGAATCGGGAACAGGAAGGAGTCATGGCCTTGTTCCGCATCAATATCCAGATAGCTGACAGGTTTGTGATTGCTGATCAAGGCATCCACGATTTCCTGTGAGCGGGCAGGGGTAAAACGCCAGTCAGTGGTGAATGACACCACCAGGAACTTGCACTGGGTATTGGCCATGGCTTTTTTGAGCGACTGTTCATATTCACGCGACGGATCAAAGTAATCCAGTGCCTTGGTCATAATCAGATAGGTATTGGCATCGAAGTTACGGCTGAACTGCTCGCCCTGATAACGCAAATAGCTTTCGACCTGAAATTCAACGTCAAAACCATACATAAATTTGCCTGATTTCAAATCGCGGCCAAACTTCTGCTTCATGGCCTCTTCGGACAGGTAAGTAATATGGCCCACCATACGCGCCAGAATCAGGCCACGTTTTGGATAGCTGTCATTTTCCAGATAACGACCATTATGGAAATCCGGGTCTGACAAAATCGACTGACGTGCCACTTCGTTAAAGGCAATATTCTGTGCAGAAAGCTTTGGAGCGCTGGCAATGATCACGCATTTTCTTAAACGGTTTGGATAATCCACGGACCATTGCAATGCCTGCATGCCACCCAGTGAACCGCCAATGATGGCATCCCAGGTATCAATCCCTAAACGGTCAGAGAGCAGGGCCTGGGTTTTGACCCAGTCGCGAACCGTAACTAGTGGAAAATCCGGGCCATAAGGACGGTTATCATGTTCAGGATTGGGTGAGGTCGGGCCGGTAGAACCATTACAGCCACCAATATTATTCAGTGAAACCACAAAGAATTTTGACGTATCAATGGCTTTGCCGGGGCCAATACATGAATCCCACCAGCCGGGTTTTTTATCATCTTCATGATGATAGCCTGCAGCATGGTGATGCCCGGAAAGCGCATGGCAGATCAAAATAGCATTGGACTTATCGGCATTGAGTTCGCCGTAAGTTTCAACCATCAGTTCAAAACGGGGAAGGATGCGACCGCATTCAAGCTCTAACGGCTCTTCAAATTGGAACTTTTGTGGGACAACAATGCCCACTGAGTCAGCTGGAAAAGACACGGGAGGGATTCGCCTTAAAATCTTGAGTATGAATAATAAAAGGATACCATTTGCAGGTATCCTTCTAAAGTCTTTTTAATGCTATGGATTATTGCTAATTCTAATACCGTGTTTAGACGGCAGCAGCAATCACCTGATCGGTGCTTAACACACCTTGATCAATCAGACGGTTGGTACATGCGATAATCGCTTCGATGGAAGAGGTCACGATGTTGTCATGTACCCCTGCACCAAAGGCAGATTTACCGGTACCTTTCACTTGAAGTTCGATCAAGGCCAATGCTTTGGCATGGGCACCTGAACTGATGCTGCGCTCTTCATAGTTTACGACATCAATTGGCAACTGAAGTGCATCCAGAATTGCAGAAATTGGACCATTGCCTTCACCGCGGATACGACGGGACTGACCGTCAATTTCAAGGTCAAGCTCAATCACCTGATTGCCGTTATCATCTGACAATTTGTAGTTTTTCGCAGAATAGTGAACGTTTTTAGCATTCACATAGGTTTCCTTGAATAACTTCCAGATTTCGGTCGCGCTGATTTCAGTGCCTTGTTCATCGGTACGTTTTTGTACGATCTGAGAGAATTCAATCTGTAAACGACGCGGCAAGATCACGTTGTAGTTCGATTCTAACAAGTAGGCAATACCACCTTTACCTGATTGTGAATTCACACGGATTACGGCGTCATAATCACGGCCCAAATCTTTCGGGTCGATTGGCAAATACGGCATATCCCAGATTTCTTCGTTTTTCTGGAACTCGAAACCTTTTTTGATCGCATCCTGATGCGAACCCGAGAATGCAGTGAAGACCAAATCGCCGGCATATGGATGACGCGGGTGCACAGGTAAACCGGTACATTCTTCCACAGTCGCAATGATTTCATTGATGTTGGAGAAATCCAAATTCGGTGCTACACCTTGGGTGTACATGTTCAAGGCAATCGCAGCCACGTCAACGTTACCGGTACGTTCACCATTCCCAAATACGCAGCCTTCAACCCGGTCAGCACCGGCCATAATCGCCAATTCTGAAGCGGCAATGCCACAACCACGGTCATTGTGACAGTGAACTGAAATAATCACGCCGTCACGACGCTGGATGTTGCGGTGCATCCATTCGATTTGATCGGCATAGATGTGTGGTCCTGACACTTCTACGGTGGCAGGCAAGTTCAAAATGACTTTATTGGTCGGTGATGCTTCCCAGATTTCAGTGACTGCATCGCAGACATCTTTCGCGACTTCTAATTCGGTTGCTGTAAAACATTCCGGGCTATACTGGAAGATAAATTCAGTTTCCGGCTGTTTTGCGGCGTATTCTTTCACTTTTTGTGCAGCATTAATGGCAAGCTGTTTTGCACCTTCTACATCAACATTCAAGACTTTGTTGCGGAATGTCGGCGAGTTGGAATTATAGATATGCACAATGGCACGTTTCGCACCTTGTAAAGATTCAAAGGTACGTTGAATCAAGTGATCACGGGCTTGAACCAATACCTCGATATAAACGTCATCCGGAATATGACCTTCTTCAATCAATTTACGGGTGAAATCGAAGTCAATTTGCGAAGCTGATGGAAAGCCGATTTCAATGTGCTTGAAACCGATTTTTACCAGCATCTGGAACATCTTGAATTTCTGCTCCATGTTCATTGGCTCAAAGATCGCTTGGTTACCGTCACGCAGGTCGGTACTCATCCAGATTGGCGCTTTATTGATTTCGTTATTCGGCCATTGACGGTCTGGTAAGTCCACACGTTGATACATGCGACGGTATTTTTTACTTGGATCAGCCAACATCATGAGAGAGCTCCTTGTGTAACCTGATACAGCCTGTGTTTGGTTGAAGCACTGGCAAAGGTTGCGGAATAGATTTTGTCTATAATCATTTTCATGCAGGTTGGAACCAGGATTAAAACTAAAAAACTTCCGAAATATGTGAAATTTAGTTTTAACCACAAAACCTGCATGTATCACTTATACAATTTAGTTTAATCCAGTTAAATCGAAAAGTTTTTGCTTTTTTTATGGATTTTAGTCGTATCTCAATAAAGATTTTCTTATAAAGTTTAAGTCATGGAAAATATTTTCACCAATTTTAAATATTTTATTTTATATTTTCTTAATTTAAACTTAATGCATGATTTTTTACACTTAAATACCCGATGATGCAGTATTTTTTTACAAAAAAATAAATCTGCTTATGTTCACAGATCACTAAATTCATGCTGGCTTTCAAAGCTCGGCCCATTTACGCATTAAATTATGATACAGATTGGTCAGTTTCATGACTTCGGCGTGCTGATCACCTAGCTCAATTCTCAGATTTTGAATACTCTGATCCAGATTAAACAGCATATGCCGTTCTGCATCATCCCGAATCATACTTTGTACCCAGAAAAAAGAGGCTATTCGGCAACCAGAAGTAATCGGAGTGACTTCATGCAGGCTGGTCGACGGATACAGAATCATATCGCCGGCAGGCAGTTTCACTTCGTGATAACCGTAAGTGTCTTCGACCACCAGTTCACCACCGACATATTCTTCCGGCTCACTCAGGAAAACCGTACAGGATAAATCCGTTCTGAGGCGTTCATTGCTCCCGCGAATACGACGAATCGAATTATCGACATGAAAGCCGAAAGATTCATTATTTTCATAGCGGTTAAACAGGGGAGGAATAATATCCAGAGGAATTGCAGCTGATAAAAATAAAGCATGCTGTCCCAGGGATTCCAGAATAATATTGCTGAGATGATGAGTGAGTGGATGATCTTCAGGTAATTGCTGATTCTGTTTCACGCTGGCAGAGAGTGTACCCGCGGTGACTTTTCCATTGACCCACTCAATCTTCTTCATCTCCTCACGGAAATATTGCACCTGTTCTTTGCTCAGTACATTTGGAATATGATGCAGCACTGGAAACCCTCGAATAATTGCATTTTCAAAATAGCATAGCCTCCCCCTCAGGAGGCTATGCGCTTATATCGAATTAATATTTAAAGTTGACAGCCAGCACTGCACTGCGGCCTTCTGCTTCAGTGGCATAGTGAGAGGCATAAGCTTTAGTGAAGTAACGTTCATCAGACAGGTTGTTGACGTTTAATTGCAAATCAACATTTTCATTCACGTTATAACGCGCCATGGCATCATAACGGACATAACCTGGAACCCACTTGGTATTGGCTGCATCACCATAAACTTTATCCATTGCAACAGCACCCGCACCTAAAGTTAAAGCAGGTGTTACAGCATAGGTAGTCCACAGGGTTGCAGAATTTTTAGGTACATTCTGCATTTGCTTACCTTTGGCAGGGTTGTCAGGTGTACATACCCCTTGACGGTTACAGGATGGGCCTGGGTTCACAGTTTCACTGTCGAGATAAGTATAACCAGCAGATACAGCCCATTTATCCGTAATTTGGCCATTTACGCCCAGCTCAAGACCGTCTACTTGGGTTTCGCCGCCATTGGTATATGTAGCAGCATCCAGTTGAATCCGTGTATTTTGTTTTTCAGTACGGAACACGGCAGCGGTTAAACTCAGTCTTTCATTTAACACATCCCACTTTGTACCGATTTCAAAGGTACGGCTCTCTTCTGGATCTAAGTCCATATAGGCTTGGCCAATTGCTTCTGAACCATCCCCGCCATCTACACCGACCGGATTGGCAGAAGTCGCATAACTTGCATAGATAGAACCACTTTCAACAGGTTTAAAGATTAATCCAGCCTGATAGGTCAGGAAATCGGTATTATTTTCAATAGAGTCGCCAGTCGCGTTTGTGGTTTGCTTGGTATCAAATTTATCCCAACGTAAACCCAAATCTAATAACCATTGCGGGCTAAACTCGATATTATCTAAGAGATAGACAGATGTAGTCTCGGTCGTGGTTGTCGTGAGATTTTTGTTGGCTGCGGAAGAGCCCAACCATTGATCACGTGAGTCTGGATTAGTTAATGATGTACACCATGCATCGCTGATAGCACAGTCGCTGTTGAAACCACCTGTGGTGGTACCTGGATAGCCTGGATAACTTGTTAAGTAGTTACCTTTGTCAGATTTTTGATCTGAGTACTCTGCACCTATATTAAAGCTATGCTTGAATGCACCTGTATTAAACTTACCTGTCAAAGCAAGCTGGTCGGTAAAGATGTTGGTATCAGTAATACGTGAGTTTATACGACGCCAGACTTTATCATTTAGCACGTTACCTTTGGAGTCATCTGGCTGGGTCCATAAGTAGTCATTTTTGGCAGAGCTATATACCGCTGTATTACTCAGGGTCAGGTTATCCGTTAAATCGTGTTCCAGTTTGATGGTACCGATCTGATTTTCCTGTTTCTGGAAATCACGACTTAATAAACCATAATAAATGCCCTGTTTTACATCGACAGGTTTACCGACGGTGGCTTTTTTTGCCGCATCATACTTATAAGGAACACCTGAATCCGGCGTGTCATCCGATTTTAAATAGTAATAACTTAAAGTCGCGCGGGTAGGGGTGTCCAGACCAAATACAATACTCGGTGCAATACCGGCACGTTTATATTCGGCACCATTTTTCTGGCCAGCTTTTTCATTATGGTGACCCATCACGGCCACACGTGCTGCTATACCACTTCCAAAATCTTTATTGCCATCCAAAGTTATGCGTTGATAGTTGTCAGTACCGCCCGCGACAGAACCTTCTAGAAAGTCACCCGCTTTAGCAACTTTAGAAATCATGTTGATACTACCACCAGTCGTTCCTGCACCGCCCATGGCAGATGCAGAACCTTTAGTGACTTCAACCTGTTCGACAGCAAACATTTCACGGTTCTGTGAAGTGGCGTTGCGTACGCCGTCTACATACATGGAACTTTCAGAATTATAACCCCGAATAAAAGGACGATCACCGTTTGGATTGCCCCCTTCACCTGCGCCCAAGGTAATCCCTGGAACTGTACGCAAGGCATCACTTAAGGTAGTGACTTGTGTATCTTCAATTAACTGTTTTGAAATGACCGAAACTGACTTGGGGGTATCGAGTAAAGGCGCTACAAATTTGCTGTTTGCAGATTGGCTTACTTTGAAGCTAGGTGCCGGTTCAGCTTTGACTTCTTGATGAATCGTCTCTAACTGGATCACCTGTTCTTCTGCCATCGCAGATCCAGCCACCATTGATAAAGATGAAACAATTGCAGAGGAAACGATTTTTTTACGTGTTTTAATGAAGGTCATGTTAAACCTAAAAAATGAATATTAAAAAAGTATGAGAATAATAATGATTCTTGTTTTTATTTTTATCCTTTTGTCATAGGAATTCATGATCTTTAAGAAAATATTAAATGAGATTTCAAATGTAATATTATATCAATACTTGATTAAACAATTGATTTTAATAAATATTGATAAATAAAGCTGATTGTTAACTTTTTATTGAGAATAATGATGTTTATTAGAAGGGCACAAATTAGGGAGGTTTCATGGAGTATTCATTGAGCGATAGAAAAACCCTGCCGAAGCAGGGTTTTGAATCATGACTTTTATATTAGAAGTCGTATGAAACAGATAACCAGTAGTTACGGCCTGGAATATAAGTACCTGTTGTACTAGAGCTGATATCTAAATATTTATAACCGGTGGCAGTTTGTAGACGACCACGGTTGTCTAAATATTCATATGATTTTGCACCTTCGGTAAAATCTTTGTCCAGCAGGTTGTTCACAGCCATATTCAGACGTAATTGATCACTGACGGTATAACTTGCACCGAGGTTGAATACGCTATAGCCCGCTAACTTGTCACCAAATAATTTATATTCTTCATAGTCGCTTGAGCCTAAACCTGAAGCAGGTGCTGTTGGCGTAGTCAGGAAGCGTTGACGATCAGATTTATATTCGTACTGTAACCATAGGTCTACAGCAGGCACCAGATGCCATGTTGAAGTCAGGTTAAGCGCATTACGTGGCTGGTTATTGTAATAAGTGCCTTCGTTTTCTCCATCCGTAATTTCACTTCTGGTATAGGTATAGGCAGCTTTCATATCCCATTCAGGCAAAATGCTGTATTGCAAAGTTGCTTCTGCACCATAAACTTTGGCCTTATTCGCATTCACGCTGGTTGAACATGAGCTTGCAGTCAAGCATTCAGCGGATACAGGAAGATTCTCTGAAACAATTGCATCTTTAATCTGGTTGTAAAAACCGGTTGCCGTGAAATTGATATCATCTGTCGGCTGTAAATTAAAACCTAATTCATAGTTGGTTGAGGTTTCAGGCTTTAAGTCCGGATTACCAAATGTCAGGTTTTGTCCCTGTCCACTGAGGCCAACAACGCCGTCATAAAGGGCTTTCGCAGAAGGTGCTTTATAACCTGTACTTACGCCACCTTTCACAGTCAGCATGTCATTGGTATTCCAGACTAGATAGGCACGTGGACTAAAATGACCGCCAAAACCGGAGTGGTCTTCAAAACGACCGCCATAGGTTAAACTTAAACTATCCAAAAGACGCCATTCATCTTCAGCATAAACTGACCAGGATTTTTTATCGAATTCGTCTACACCAGTCGAATACAGAGCGATATTATCTTTATTGGTTTGCTCTTTGTATTCCGTACCCACAGTGAGCTTATGCGCACCCAAAGTTGAAATAATATGGCTGTCTGCAATTAAATCGGTATTTTTTAACACACGATCTGCACCAATTTGTGCATTTCCGACGGGTAATGCAGCTGAAGGTATCGTACGACCTTTGGTTTCAGTTTCTGAGTGGCTGATATAAGTATTCCACTGACCAAAGCTATAGTCGCCATCATGCCCGATTGCAAACTGGGTACGATCAAAAATCAATTTATCTTTATAACCATTTGCTGTTGTTGCAGTATCTAAAGTACCTAAACGATTGTCTTCATTCTTATAGTTTTGATGGCTGTAGAATGAGTCAAGCCACAAGGCATTTTGATCATCTACTTTGTATGTAAGTTTACCGCCTACATCATAATTATGCGCGGTGGTCGGGCGTGGATCACGGCCAGTTGAACCTTCGACACGCTCAGACTGACCTCGGTCATAATAACTGCCGCGAAGTTGCAGACCAAGCACATCATTGACCAATGGACCATTCACCAAGAAGCTGGTTTTCCAGGAATCTGCTTCAGCACCATGCTCCATAACGTTGCCACTGACAGTAACGTTCCCATTCCACTCGTCTGAAACTTTTTTGGTAATGATATTAATCACACCACCCATGGCATCTGAACCGTAGAGGGTCGACATAGGTCCACGAATGACTTCAATACGCTCAATGGCTGAAAGAGGGGGCATAAAGCCTGTCGCTGCTTCACCAAAACCATTCGGGGTAACATCGGTAGAAGTTGTTTGGCGACGACCATCAATCAAAATAAGGGTGTCATCAGCATTCATACCCCGGATGCTGACATTTAGTCCTGCAGTTTTGCCTACGCCATTACGCACATCCACTCCAGGGACATCAACCAACAGGTCAGCAATATTGGTGGCATTCTTACGTTGAATATCTTCTTGAGTGATCACGCTAATTGAGGCAGGGGCATCTTTTAATTGTTGTTCAAACCCCGATGCAGAAACTACAATGGTAGACAAGGTGGTAGTTGGGATGTTTGAGGGGCTATGTGTCTCTGCAAAAGCAGATGTTGCTGTGGCTCCCAAAATTGCCAATGTAAGCGGACGAAGACTAAAACTATGCATGACCAAATTCCCGAACCGAAGAATAAATTAGTATTGTTGCTCAAATAAGAAACTGGATATTAATGATAGTACTTATCATTTGCAATAAAAATATACATTTTCTGCATTTAAGTGGGGTTGACTGAATATCTGAAAGGGTAGCAATTCGAATAAAAAAGACTTAAAAGCTGGAACTCGCGCGTATTTTTTGTATATCCTTAAATGTTGTCATATAATGTGGCACATTTTTATAAACCTGTTATTACCAAATATATAGAGGAAGCCATGCAAGTAACTTCTGAAGCGGTTTCGGGCGTTGCCCGTCGTTTAAATGTTTCTGTACCGACGAGCCGTATTAATGAGCAATTTGAAGCTCGTTTAAAACGCACTGCTAAAACTGCGAAGATCAACGGCTTCCGTCCAGGTAAAGTGCCTGTAAACGTTGTTCGTCGTGAATACGGCGCTGGTATCTACCAAGAAGTTGTCAACGACATCATTCGTGATACAGTTTTCGAAGCGATCCAGCAAGAAAAAATCAATGCTGTAGGCATGCCGAACATTGAAAAAACTGAAATGAAAGACGACGCTTTAGTTTATGAAGCGACCGTTGAAGTTTATCCAGAAGTTGACGTGAAATTCGAAGGCCTGGAAGTTGAACGCAAAGCTTCAGAAGTGAATGACAAAGATGTTGAGAAGATGATTGAAAATCTTCAAAAACAACGCGCTTCTTGGGCTGAAACCAAAGGCATGGCGAAAAAAGACATGCAAGTGACTTTTGACTTCGAAGGTTCAATCGACGGCGAAAAATTTGAAGGCGGTTCTGCAGAAGACTTCAAACTTGTTCTAGGTTCTGGTCGTATGATTCCTGGCTTCGAAGATGGCATCATCGGTATGAAGAAAGGCGAAGAGAAAGTGATTGATGTTACTTTCCCTGAAGACTATCAAGCTGAAAACCTGGCTGGTAAACAGGCTCAATTCAAAATTACTGTGAAGCTTGTTGAAAAACAAAAACTTCCAGAAATTGATGCTGAATTTCTGAAAATCTTCGGTGTATCTGAAGAAGAAGGCGTTGAGAAGTTGAAAGCTGACGTTCGTAAAAACATGGAACGTGAAGTGAAAAACGGCCTGCGCAACCAGGTTAAAGGCGCAACTTTTGATGCACTGGTTGCTGCAAACGAAGTTGAACTTCCAGCTGCCATGCTTGCTCAGGAAATTGACCGTCAACGTCAACAAATGATCCAGCAGTTCACTCAACAGTTTGGTGCTCAAGGCGCGAAAGCATTTGATTCAAGCATGCTTCCAGATGATCTGTTCAAAGAACAGGCTGAAAAATCTGTGAAACTTGGCGTGCTAGTAAGCAAAGTACTTGCTGATGCGAAAATCGAAGTTGATCAAGCACGTGTAGAAGCTTACATCGAAGACATGGCTTCTTCTTATGAAGATCCAAACGAAGTGATCGAATACTTCAAGAATGACAAGCAGCAACGTGCTCAAATCGAAGCTGTAGTACTTGAAGATCAAGTGGTTGACTACATTCTGAACTCTGCGAAAGTGACTGATGTAACTGTAAGCTATGAAGACTTATTGAAAGAGCAACAGGCTCGTCAACAAGGCTAATTTTAGCTTTCCATAAAAAGGCGCTTCGTGCGCCTTTTTTCATATTATTGATATATCTGTTTTTCACAAAACTAATGCAAAAAATATGAGAGATTTATTGGCGATTATTTTGCAATTTCATTGATTATCCCTCATATTGTAATTATGGATTAAGTCACAAAAATTTAGGAATAAATAAACCTATGTATGTTCCAACGATTGAAAACGCTTTAGTGCCAATGGTGGTAGAACAATCCTCTCGTGGTGAGCGTTCTTTTGATATTTATTCACGCCTTTTACGTGAGCGGGTAATTTTTTTAACAGGTGAAGTTGAAGACAATATGGCCAACTTGATCGTTGCGCAAATGTTGTTTTTGGAAGCGGAAAACCCAGATAAAGATATTCATTTATATATCAATTCACCGGGTGGCTCGGTGACAGCTGGCATGGCAATCTACGATACCATGCAGTTTATTAAACCGGATGTCGTGACTTATTGTATGGGTCAGGCAGCCTCAATGGGGGCATTCCTGCTGAATGCAGGGACCAAAGGCAAGCGTTATTGCCTGGAAAATGCCCGCGTCATGATTCACCAGCCTTTAGGTGGTTTTAAAGGCCAGGCATCAGATATTGAAATTCACGCACGTGAAATTCTGTTCATTAAAGAACGTTTAAACCGTTTAATGGCTGAACATAGTGGTCAGGAATATGAAAAAGTGGCACGTGATACAGACCGTGACAACTTTATGACTGCTCAGCAAGCGAAAGAGTACGGTCTTGTGGATGAAGTACTTACTAAACGTCCATAAGTTTTAAAGATTGAGATATTGGAGTAAATATGTCCGAACATCCTCAAGGACAAAAGCATTGTTCATTTTGCGGTAAAACGCAGTCTGAAGTCGGAAAGCTGATTGCAGGCGAGGACGCATACATTTGTAATGAATGTGTGGACGTATGCTTAGATTTGGTTCAAACCAGTCAGCAGGTAGAAACCAATGACTGGGCGAACCGTCCTTTGCCGAAACCGCATGAAATCCGTGCGGCGCTGGATCAATATGTGATTGGTCAGGACGTAGCGAAGAAAACTTTATCTGTTGCGGTATATAACCATTACAAACGTCTGAAAGTGCAGACTAATGGTAAGAAAGCAGATGATTCTGTTGAAATTGCTAAAAGTAATATCCTGCTGGTCGGACCGACTGGTTCAGGTAAGACCTTGCTGGCCCAAACACTTGCCCGTCTTCTCGATGTTCCATTTGCCATGGCAGATGCAACCACACTGACCGAAGCGGGGTATGTGGGTGAAGATGTAGAAAACATTGTACAAAAGCTTTTGCAAAAAGCTGATTACGATGTCGAAAAAGCGCAAAAGGGCATTATCTATATCGATGAGATCGACAAGATTACCCGCAAGTCGGAAAATCCATCGATCACACGTGACGTATCGGGTGAAGGTGTACAGCAAGCCTTGCTAAAAATGATCGAAGGTACGGTGGCTTCCATTCCTCCTCAAGGTGGGCGTAAGCATCCGCAGCAAGAATTTATTCAGATCGATACCTCGAATATCCTGTTTATTTGTGGTGGTGCATTCTCAGGTCTTGAGAAGATTGTCCAGCAGCGTCAGGAAAAAGGTGGTATTGGCTTCACTGCGGAAGTCCGTAACAAAGATGAAAGCAAAAAGCTGTCTGAGCTGTTCCGTCAGGTCGAAGCGACTGATCTGGTGAAATTCGGTCTGATTCCAGAATTTATTGGTCGTCTGCCAGTGATTGCAACGCTGGATGAACTGGATGAAGAAGCGCTGATGCAAATTCTGACTGAGCCGAAAAATGCTTTGACCCGTCAGTATAAGCATCTGTTCGAAATGGAAAATGTAGACCTGGTCTTTGAAGACTCGGCTTTACGTGCTGTGGCGAAAAAAGCCCTGGAACGTAATACCGGTGCGCGTGGTCTGCGTTCTATTCTTGAGAACTCATTGCTTGAAACCATGTATGACCTGCCGAGCCGTAGTGATGTAGGTACTGTGGTGGTGAATGAAGCAGTAATTAATGGTAAAGCTGCACCAGAGTTTCGTGCTGAGCGTCAACCACATGATGAACCAGAAACAGCAGCAAAAGTTGATTTAAAAGTGGTGAATAGCAAATCTGCCTGAGAGTTGCTATTCGTCAGAAACGTGTGAAAACCCCGTGTTTTCACACTTTTTTTATTTCCAAAAATAAAAGCAGATGCTAATCTCAACATCTAGGCGTGGACGCCGAAAGTTATAAAAAATATATCGCAAAGCACTTGCATACAAGAATAAAGACGCAGTGAGGGATAAGCATGCGTGGAGTCGCCATCGTACTCATCGGCAGTTTGGCGCTGATGGGTTGTCACGGTAAAAAAGCCGTAGTTGAACCTACACAGCCGCTCAGTACTTTAAAAAATATTGATCTTGAAAAAAAACCAGGCTTCGTCGAGAAGCACAAGGTAGGCATGTTCACGATTGGTGGTTGGGTGAACCAGAAACAGGGTCATCATTTCCAAACGGTTAAGCCACAGCATGAAGAAGCAGCTATTGTTTATTTATATCGTCCAGATTCAAAATGGAACCGTCAGGAAATTGTAGCTGCGAGTCTGTTTATCAATCAGCATCGCATTCCAAGTTTACTGCATAATCACCATTACTGGATCGAGCTACCTGCAGGCACTTATCGTTTAAGTACTAGCCGTCCTTTGGGTGCTCTGCACTTTCAGACACCTAAATATCTGGACTTTACGGTAGAAGCAGGACAGTCCTATTTTATTAAATATGATGAGGAAAATCTCAGCACCCGTCGTAGTGTACCGGGACCGCTGATGCTAATGCCGAATAATGTGGGTTTAAATGAAATTGCTTTTACCCAGTTAAAGTCAGACAGTTTTAACTTTTTTGCACAGGATCAGCAAACAGGAAAAATCCGCAAAAAAGCCCAGAAGATTAAACCGACTGCTTATGATCCAAGCCTAGACGTGCAATTGACCACGCCTTTTAAACTGTGGGATCCGCGGACTTGGTAATTTTGATAGTTCTTTGAGGAAAGATAATAAAAAAGCACCCTAAATGGGTGCTTTTTTATACAGCTTTAATTAGCCCGCAGCAGCATCAACTACTGGAATCTTGCCAATTTTAGCTTGCCAGATTTTCGGTGCAGTGGCATGAATAGAAGTACCATTCACATCAACCGCGACAGAGACCGGCATATCTTTCACAACAAACTTGTAGATCGCTTCCATACCCAGGTCAGCAAAGGCAACCACTTCAGCTTCACGGATCGCTTTAGACACGAGGTACGCAGCGCCACCTACAGCCATTAAGTAAGTCGCTTTATTGTCTTTGATTGCTTCAACGGCAGCAGGACCACGATCCGCTTTACCGATCATGCCAAACATGCCGGTCGCTTCAAGAACTTGACGTGTGAATTTGTCCATACGCGTTGCAGTGGTAGGACCTGCAGGACCAACGACTTCATCACCAACTGGATCGACTGGACCTACGTAGTAGATGAACTTGCCTTTAAGATCAACAGGAAGTTCTTCACCATTGTTCAGCATGTCCACCATGCGTTTGTGCGCAGCGTCACGGCCAGTGTAAATTGTACCGTTAAGAAGCAGCGTATCGCCTGGTTTCCAGGAGTTCATTTCTTCTTGCGTGATGTTGTCCAGATCAACGCGTTTAGACGTTGAAGAATCCCAAGTCACAGATGGGTAGTCTTCAAGTTTTGGTGCCTGAATATGTGCAATACCTGAACCATCAAGTGTGAAGTGTGCATGACGAGTCGCAGCACAGTTCGGGATCATACCGACTGGTTTACCTGCAGCATGACAAGGATAATCTTTGATTTTAATATCAAGTACAGTGGTTAAACCGCCAAGACCTTGTGCACCAATACCCAAAGCATTTACTTTTTCGAAGATTTCGATACGAAGCTCTTCCATTTTGCTTTGTGGACCACGACGAAGCAATTCGTCCATGTTGATCTCTTCCATCAATGCTTCTTTGGCAAGCATCATGGCTTTTTCAGCAGTACCACCGATCCCGATCCCCAGCATACCTGGTGGACACCAGCCTGCACCCATGGTTGGAACAGTTTTCAGTACCCAGTCTACGATTGAATCAGACGGGTTCAACATTGCCAGTTTAGATTTGTTTTCTGAACCGCCACCTTTGGCTGCAACAGTGATATCTACTTTATTACCAGGCACAAGCTTGTGGTAAATCACGGCAGGGGTGTTGTCTTTGGTGTTTTTACGGCCAAAAGCAGGGTCGGCCAGTACAGATGCACGAAGTACGTTCGAGTTTTCAAGGTAACCTTGACGCACACCTTCATTGATTGCATCGTCCAAGCTCATGGTTAAATCAAATTTAACGTCCATGCCCACTTCAACAAATACGTTGACGATACCAGTATCCTGGCAGATAGGGCGATGGCCTTCTGCACACATGCGTGAGTTAATCAAGATTTGCGCGATTGCATCTTTCGCAGCTTTGTTCTCTTCACGGTCGTACGCACGGCTCATCGCTTGGATGAAGTCTTGTGGATGATAGTAAGAAATGAACTGAAGCGCATCTTTAACCGATGTGATCAAGTCATCTTGCTTGATAATAGTGGTCATACAAATATCTCTTGAGCGGGCTGTTAGCTAGCGGGCTAAATTATAAGATAAATAAATCCAGTTGTGGGTGTTTTACAGGGACATTGGCCAAAAGTTTATAGTTTAAGCAATTTATCGTCTTGTTCTGGTCACTAGCATAGTTAAAAAAGACAAGTTCGTGACATATTTATTGTCATATTTCAGCTTGTATTTCACCTCAATAAAGCTTATAAAAATTTAAGTTATTGATTTTTATTTAATATTTAAAAATATAAAAAATCCTGCTTGTCATATAACTGTCATAAAACTTTTACATAATGCAGCTATCAAATAAAGGAGATCCTAACAATGGTTACAGGTATTTTAATGGCAGCTGGTTTTTGTGTATATATCGCTGCAACTTGGATGTACGGTCAGAAAGAAGAGCAAGCCTAAGCTTATCTTCTTTCTCCTATTTTAAGACCTCAAAGAATTAAGCTATCTTCAAATCTTCAAATCTTCAAATCTTCAAATCTTCAAATCTTCAAATCTTCAAATCTTCAAATCTTCAAATCTTCAAATAATATTAATAAAAAACAATATTTCAAACATCTTCCCCTTGTCACAATACTCAGGTAACTCACACATTTTATAGAATTACATTATTAACCCAGAAAAACCCAAAGCCTGAAAACCCTTACACATGCAGCGTTTTTTATTGCTTAGACTGTTTTTCTCAACTTCTAGAAACAGGCAAGTAGAATGAACAATTTTAATGCAAGTGATATTAAAGAACATGCTTCAGTCATTGCTTCATGTGGTACTCAAGTCGGGAAGGTGGATCATCTGGAAGGTCAGAATTCAATTAAATTAACGAGAAGTGATGATGAAAATAATGAACATCATTTAATTCCATTAAGTTGGGTAAGTGAAATCAAAGATGGAAGTGTAGTTTTAAATAAAACAGCAGAAGAAGTGCGTCAGCAGTGGACCACCGTGTAAAAGTGTTTGATGTCTGATTGATGCTGGTTTAGGCGAAAAAGTAAAAACCAGCTATAAGTTTAGGCCGACAGAATTGATCGGTTAAAGTGCTAAATGCCAGCCTGATAGGCTGGCATTTATTATGTGTAACAAAGCTTTTTACGGCATTTATTTTATTCATATAAGGGATTTCGTGCCTGCATCATGATTTCATCTGAATATTTATCTTGGTATTCAAAAGCCTCTTTTTTAACTTCCATCACTTGGAAACCGCATTTTTCATAGGCACGAATCCCGCGTGGATTATGTCCAAACACTTGTAAAGATAGTGTTTTTAATCTTAATTGCTTAAAGGCCCACGTTTTGATGAGCTCGATGGCTTCACTGCCATAACCTTGGCTAGTGAACCTGATTTGAGAGAGCGCAATGCGAAATTCTGCTGTTAGGTTTTCAGGATCAATCTCTAAGACAGATAATTCCCCAATCATACGGTGATCAGCCTGCAGACAAATGGCAAAATCATAACGGAGCGGATGATCAAGGCAGCGTCGAATATGGGCTTCAATTTCAGCCAGGTTAAAGTTCCGCTTTAAGCCTGTCATATGACGAATCTCATCGACTTGCGTAGCCTCCAGGAAAATGGGTGCATCTTCAACTTTTAGAGGCCTTAAGTAGATACGAGCGCCATTTAACTGAAGTATAGGTTTAATGATATTTGGCGACATTTTTTATTTTCGAGATAATCCGTGTGTAGATTATAGAAAATCTGCTCAGTCATAAGAAGAAAATAAAATGATTAATAAAAAAACCACCTGATTTTTCAACCAGGTGGTTTGGAAAACTTAAATTCAAGAAAATTCAAGAAGTATTAAGCTTCTTGCTGCTCGGCCTGAATCGCAGTTAAGGCAATGGTAAACACGATGTCATCGACCAATGCACCACGTGACAAGTCATTCACAGGTTTATTTAAACCTTGCAGCATTGGTCCAACACTGACCACATTGGCAGCACGTTGTACCGCTTTATAGGTCGTGTTACCGGTGTTCAGATCCGGGAAGATAAACACATTGGCACGTCCGGCCACTTGTGAGTCAGGTGCTTTTTGACGCCCCACGCTTTCCACCGAAGCTGCATCATATTGTAATGGCCCATCAATCAGCAGATCAGGACGACGCTCTTTGGCAATGCGTGTAGCTTCCGCGACTTTTTCCACATCTGCACCGGTACCTGAAGTTCCAGTCGAATAGGAAATCATGGCAATGCGTGGGTCAATACCAAAGGCTTTGGCAGAATCGGCGGACTGAATTGCAATTTCGGCCAGCTGTTCCGCATCAGGGTCCGGATTAATCGCACAGTCACCATATACATAGACTTCATCTGGCAAGAGCATAAAGAATACGGAAGATACCAGAGAATAATCCGGAGCAGTCTTGATCAGCTGGAAGGCAGGGCGCACCGTATTTGCGGTGGTATGTACTGCGCCAGACACCAAACCGTCAACCTGATCCAGCGCCAGCATCATGGTGCCAAGTACTACCGTATCTTGCAGTTGTTCACGGGCTTGCAGTTCGTTGAGCTTGCCTTTACGTAGTTCAACCATCTTGTCGATGTAGTTTTCACGCACCAGATCCGGATCAAGAATTTCCAGATCTTCAGGCAATTCAATGCCGCGCGCTTTGGCTACTTCTAGCACCGTTTCAGGCTTGGCCAGCAGAATACACTGTGCAATACCACGCGCCTGACAGATGGCGGCAGCCTGTACGGTACGCGGTTCATCTCCTTCTGGCAGTACAATACGTTTTTTTGCGGCAATCGACTTCTGTACCAGTTCATGACGGAAAGCAGAAGGTGACAGACGTGGCTTATAAGAACCGTTCAACATTTGATTCAGCCATTCTGGATTGATATGGCTTGAAACAAAACGCGTCACCTGATCCGCACGTTCAGTATCATCTACCGGAATTTCATTGCTGAGATTTGCCAGTTTTTGTGCGGTTTCAAATGTGTTGAGTGGTGTATGTAAAATCGGTAAACCTTGCTTGATGGCAGTCTGGCAGAATTCCAGCACATGATCATTTGGCTGATGATGCTCGGTCAGCACCAGACCTGCCAAAGGAATCCCATTACTGCTGGCCAGACTGCTGGCCAGTAACACATCAATCCGGTCGGATGCACTGATGATCAGTTCACCCGCTACAAACTTATGCAGTTCATGCTCGATATTGGCTGAAATCAGGCTGCTATTTTGTACACGGCGCTGCTTGGCTTCGCCTTCATTAATCCAGTAACCAGAAATATATGCAGCAAGATCAGACATACGTGGCACACTCAAGGTTTTACTGAAAGGTACCAAGCCAATCACTGGTAATTTTTCAGAACCAATATGCGGATGAGTCTGCTGAATGGCTTTAATAAATTCTGCAGTTTCAGTCTTGAGGCGTAAATCCGGATTCAGCGTGACAGGAATCTGTGCAGATTCTTCAGGCAAGCCCTTGGTACGCATCAACATGATACCTGCCAGACGGGTAGAGCTGGCACCACCAAAGTTACGAAGCTGATGTTCAATTTTATCCGCGGTTTGGCTCGGCTTGAGAATATTGGCATTGCTGACCACAATCACTTTGGCATCGAGGGCCTGTGCCAATGCAGCATTCAGATCGTCGGCAAAACTGTCTTGAGTATTTGGCAGCAAACCTTCGACAATAATCAGGTCATGCTGTTTGGCAATTTGACGATGCAGACGTACCGCTTCCTCAAGCAGTTCATCCTGTTCCCCCAGGTTGATCTGCTGCAAGACTTTGCTATAACGGATGGGTTCAACAGTTTCACTCTGAGAAATATGACGATACAAAGCCGTGGTGCGGTCTTCGATTTCATTCAATTCCTGAGCAAAAGGTTTGAGGAAGCCAGCTTTTACCCCTTGGCATTCCAGTGCATAAATCAGGCCCAAACAGGCAGAAGTTAGGCCTACGCCTTCCCCGGTGGGTACCAATAAAATTGTTTTCATAAGTTATATCAGTCGCAAAATAATAGAAATCAGTTAAAAAGGGGCCGGGCCTGCTTATGCAGGCGTTGCCTCAACTTTAGACTTTTTTGCAGTATGTTGCTCGATTTCGAGTTCTACAACACTCTGAACTTCCTGGGCAATGCGGCCTTCTTCATCGGTTGGCACCACCCAGATTTGTGGGCCTGTACCTGAGTCGATCCGGCCTTCGGTACCGCGTTTCAGTTCATTATTGGCATTTTTATCCAGATTGAAACCAAAATGAGGCAGGTAATTCATGGTCTTTTCACGGATATACGCCGAGTTTTCGCCAATGCCACCCGTAAAGAACAGACCATCGATGCGTGGCAGACCACAGCTCAATGCTGCCAGGGATTTAGCCAGGCGATAGCAGAATACTTCAATCGCCAGGCTGGCATCTTCATTGCCTTGCTCTGATGCTTCAATCAGGGTGCGCATGTCATTGGACAGATCAGACAGACCCAAAAGACCACTTTGGCTATTCAGCATCTTGTCAATTTTATAAATGTCCCAACCCAGATTTTTCGCCAGGAAGCTATGCAGGCTTGGGTCGACATCGCCACTGCGTGTGCCCATGACAATGCCTTCAAGTGGGGTTAAACCCATAGAGGTATCTACACTTTGCCCATTCCAAACGGCACAGGTCGAGCTACCATTGCCAAGATGCGCGGTTAACCAGCCCCCTTGCTTGAAGCTGCCTGCCAGTTCAGAACCACGGTCTGAAACATAGGCATGGCTGGTTCCGTGGAAACCATAGCGACGTACACCATGAGCAGTATATAAAAATTTCGGCAGGGCATAACGATAAGCATGCGCTGGCATGGTTTGGTGGAAGGCAGTATCAAATACTGCAACCTGTGGTAATTCCGGGAATAAGCGTTTGGTGGCTTCAATGCCAATCAGGTGTGCCGGATTGTGTAACGGCGCAAGCGGCGTTGCTTCACGGATTTTTTCAATAATTTCGTCATTGATCAGTTCGGCCTTGGTCAGGCTGCCGCCATGTACCACACGGTGACCGATCGCGTCCGGACGGTAGTTGGCCAGACGTTCCAGACCCACTTCAAGTGCCTTTTTATGGTCAGCAAATGGAATGTGGATATCCACCGGCTCATTGCCGACAGTCACGCCTTTAATACGAGCATTCTCTGTGCCTAAGTTTTCAGCTAAACCATGAATACGGAAATTCTGCTCCTCAAGAAGTAATGCGAACTTGATTGAAGAAGAGCCACAATTAATAACTAATACTGATTTAGACACGATTGATTACCCAATTTTTAATTAAAATTCTCGTCCATTTGCTTGATCCAATTGCAAACCATGAAGCTGCAATATTGATCAATACCTATCTTTTAACATTTGTTTTTTTTCTGTCCTAGATAGACTTTAGCAGATTAGACTTAAGCATTATCGACCAAGTTAATAATAATAACTAAAATTTATCAGTTCATAGTTTTCATTTATAAATAAAATGATGCTGAAAATACGATCAATAAAAATGTTAAATCCTGCTTAACGTTTATTTTGTGACAGATTGATTTTCTAGTTTAGCGTCTGAAATTGCAAATTTTGTTCTTGCATACAATTTTATAAAGAGATTCATCAATAAAATGACCCGGAGGTTCTGATCCCTCTATTTCAGTGTCGATTTTTCTGTGCATAAAAAAACAGCCTCACACATGAGGCTGTTTTAAATGAGCGATCTAAAGACTTACTGGCGAATCTGACCATCACCAAAGACGATCCATTTCTGGGAAGTCAGGCCTTCAAGACCAACTGGACCGCGAGCATGGATCTTGTCGGTCGAAATGCCGATTTCTGCACCAAGACCATATTCAAAACCATCAGCAAAACGGGTAGATGCATTGATCATGACCGAGCTGGAATCTACAGCTGCTAAAAATTCACGGGCAATACTGTAGTTTTCAGTAATGATAGAGTCAGTATGGTGCGAGCCATATGTATTGATATGTTCAATGGCTTCCTCGACACCCGATACAATCTTGATGGCCAGAATCGGTCCAAGATATTCGGTATACCAGTCTTCTTCAGTGGCAGCAATTACCGCATCACCGAGGATACGCTGAGTTTGTTTACAACCACGTAGCTCTACTTTTTTCTCTTGATACAGTTCTGCAATACGCGGCAAGAACTCTTCAGCAACTTTTTCATCGACCAGCAGGGTTTCCATGGCATTACACACGCCATAGCGATGGGTTTTGGCATTGAAAGCAATCGGCAATGCTTTTAACAAGTCCGCTTGTGCTTCCACATAAACATGACAGTTGCCATCCAGATGTTTAATGACCGGTACACGTGCTTCTTCAGTAATGCGCTCGATCAGGCTCTTGCCGCCACGGGGCACGATCACATCTACATATTCAGTCATGGTAATCAACTGGCCTACGGCAGCACGGTCAGTTGTATTCACGACCTGTACGGCAGCTTCGGGCAAGCCTGCCACTTTCAGCCCGTGTTGAATTGCGGCTGCAATTGCCTGATTCGATTCCAGTGCTTCCGAGCCACCACGTAGAATAATGGCATTTCCTGATTTCAGTGCAAGTGATGCGGCTTCCAGCGTGACGTTAGGACGTGATTCATAGATCATGCCCACCACACCCAAAGGTACACGCATCTTGCCCAGCTGAATCCCAGAGGGGCGATAGGCCATATCCGTAATTTCACCAATCGGATCTTTCAGGCCAATGACATCTTCGAGGCCTTGTAACATACCTTCGAAGCGTGCGGGGTTCAGTTCTAAGCGATCAAGCAGGGCTGTATCCAGGTTGTTGTTATGCGCCTTGGTCATATCTTTCTGGTTAGCAGCCAAAATAGCAGCTTGGCTATTTTCTAAAGCCGTATAAATAGCAGATAATGCATCGTTTTTGGTTTGGGTAGACGCACGAGCCAAAATGCGAGACGCTTGGCGTGCCTGCTGTCCTACCGTTTGCATATATTGTTCAATAGACTCTTGCATAGCGGTTTGATCACTTAGAAATTTCATTTCGATATTAACAGTCTGCTGCTGCACAATGAAGCCCATCTGTTAAAAATCATCTGTTTTCGCAGACTTCTAAACATTTTGAAATTTTTTTCTGTTTAAAAGCAGATAAGTGGTCAATCAAGCGGTTGCTTGTGAAAAGCAGCTCTGTATAGAATGAAACACGCGACATTGAAGTCATTTATAACTATTAAAGAGCAGGATGCGTGTTCAGGCACACCGGAATGCGCCTGAAATATAAGACTGTTCATCATGACTTACACAATAAAAATAAGGCAAGGACGGAGGAAAAGGAATATGAATTCCATCATTCATATGGATGCCCAAGTATTGGAACAACCTAGCCATAAGGGCTTTTTTGATCTTTATGATAAGCACAGTTTTAAGCAGCCGCCACGTACCACCTGGATGAATGGCTGGAAAATTGAATATATGGCGATTGCCCGTCCAGATACTCTGCATTTAAGACCCATGGTGATTATTGGCGGAGCTTTTCAGAATTTTAATTCCTACAAATATTGTGTAGAACAGCTTTTTGATGCAGGCCCCATCATTCTGATTGACCTGCCCTCCATGGGAGCGAACCAGCAGATTAATAATGTCGACACAGGTCTGTCTGCAGGAACACTGGAGCTCGAAGATCTTGCTGCGATGCTGGGACGATGGCTGGAGCAGATGCAGCTACCGCAAGTGGCAATTCTAGGCATGTCCTTGGGGTCAGTGGTGGCCTCCTGTCTGGCAGATCAACGTCCTGAACTGGTAGACCGGATGATCCTGATGGGCGTAATGCAGAAAACCCGTAAAAGCTGGCGTATGCTGCTGGAAGAATCCTTACATCTGATGAAAGAACAGCGTATGGATGAATTTGGTCAGGCTGTCATTTTATATCTGGTCAATCATGCACGTTTGGCCGAAACCCGGATGTCACCGACTGCAAAGCGCCTGTTCTTTAAACAGATGGCGGAATTTACAGCGACCGAACAGAACCGCTATGAGATCAATTGCAACCGTTTATTGCGTCTGACCAATGTACCAATTCCACAGTGCAAAGTACTGGTAGCATGTGGCCAATATGACAGTTTTACTTTGCCACATGAAAATGCCGATTTTGCCCTGCAATGCCCGGATATGCAGTATGTGCAAATTGCAGGTGCTGACCATGTACCTCAGCTGCAACGTCGTAAAGAAACCATGCATTTATTTGCAACTTTTTTACGTGATGAAGCTGTTGATCAACTAGACGGCATTATTCCGTTCACGCGCGAACAGATACAGCAAATTGAACGTCGCGGTGAAGAACGGATTCAGGTACAAGATCCACAGCGCTATTTAAGTCATCGTCATTCTGATCTCATTTTAAAAGCAGAGATAGTGAACATGAATTTCTTTGGAGTATTGCTGGAGTTAGATGCAGGACAGGTTGCGCGTGCAGCAACTCATCCACGTGATCTGGCTTTGCATCTTGAAGATGAACAAGGGGAATTTCGTATAGAATGCCTGCTCTTTGAGCAGGCTGACACACAGCTGCGTGCCTTATTCAAACATGGCAGCTTTGAGGTTGCAGAACGTTTATTGCAATTTATACAAGTACAAAAAATGCTGTTACAGGCAGAAGTATTGGATGCAGTAATTTAAAAACATCATCTTTAAAAAAACAGCGTACTTAAACGCTGTTTTTTTTCACTGCATGAATCATCCAGACCAGATCACCTAAATGTTCATCCTGTTCTGGTCGTGGATTTTGCTGGCCTGGCTCGGCAAAATAACGTTGAGGTTGTTGTACCTCAACCTGGTCAAATCCTGCATCTTGAAAAAAGTGCTGCAGTTCTTGGGGGGATTTAAAATGAAAGGTAAACGCACTTCGAGACATGAATTTAAGCAGACGGCTACTGCTCCAGATAAAGTTCGCCAGTTTATTTTTCACCGGTTCAGGATAAATATCGCTGAAATAGTGAACTGCCGGGAAATACTGCGCATTTTCTGTAATACCCTGCATCAGAATGCGTAACATCTGCTGATCAAAATAATTAATCAGTCCTTCGCTAATGACCACTAAGGGCTGGTTGCGGTCAAACATCTGAAAAATACAGTCCAACTCTTCACTAAAAATATCGGCAGTCAGTACTTCAGGGGCATGCTGATCGATTTGCTGCAACGCCTGAGTCTTGATCTTGGCCATATCGGGAAGATCCAGTTCACGATAATTAATTTCTGGAAATTTCTGTCTGAAATTCCAGCTACGTGGAGATAGTCCACAGGCAATTTCAAGAACCTGAAGCTGTGGATATTGCTCAAGCAGTTGACACAAATGCTCATCAATCATCTGATGGCGCTGCTTAAGCGTCGTACGCATACTACCGCCGACATAGCGCTCTGCCCAGGACTCAAGTGGGTGAAGCAGTTTGGCCAGAATTTTACCTTTAGTGGTCGCAAAGGCTGGATGCGAGATCCCCATTTGATACCAGATATAGCCGGTATAGTGCGCAGTAAATGAAATATGGCGATGTTGTGAAAGTGTTTCTGTCATATCGTTCTTACCTTATTTTTATTTTTAAGTTAATTACATAATAGTGTAACCTTTTCATTACTATAATTAAAAAGGAACACTTTGTCGTGTTCCTTTTTTTGTGTTGACTGGATTAAAAAAGCTTTAGCTCATCTGCTGTTTGAATGCCAGTATTTCGTCACGGATATTGCGCCATGCTTCTCCCAGATCAAGCTCTGCACCAATCTGGATGTTTGGGATGTTGCCGCGCATGCGTTCCAGACGTTGCTGGTTCGGGAGGGGCAGATCAACAATCCCTTCCAGTGCAATGCATTGTGCTGCGCGGTCATTGCAGACCAGACCCATGTCACAACCGGCTTTAAGGGCGGCCTGAATTCGTGCATCGGCATCGCCTGCAACACAGGCAGCCTGCATGCTTAAATCATCCGAGAACAGGACGCCGTCAAAGCCGAGCTCTTGACGCAAAACTTTCTGAATCCAGAATTCCGAGAATCCGGCTGGATTGGGATCCACCTGACTATAGATGACATGAGCCGGCATTAAAGCATCCAGCTGTGGTTGTAACTGGATAAAGGTCTGCATGTCTTTCTGCTGGATCTCTGCATAGGAGCGCGTATCAATTGCTGCAGCAACATGCGAATCTGCTTTGACCGAGCCATGACCCGGGAAATGTTTTCCGGTTGAAGCCATGCCGGCACGTTTCATGCCGTGCAGAAATGCGCCAGCCAGCGGAATAATATCCTGAATATTTTGTGCGAAACTGCGATCGCCGATCACATCACTGATACCATTCAAGTCCAATACTGGTGCAAAGCTGAAATCAATCCCGACAGCCAGTACTTCAGTCGCCATCAGCCAGCCGCATTTTTCAGCCAGTTCCAGAGCACGCAGTGAATCACTCGTATAAAGTTCGCCAAATTTTCCCATGGCAGGCAGTAGGGTAAAACCTTGTCTTAGACGTTGGACACGACCACCTTCCTGATCGACCGCAATTAAAATATCCGGGCGAACCTGACGCATATGATCAGTTAAGGCACGGACTTGAGCTGGAGATTCGATATTGCGACCAAATAAAATGACTCCACCGACTTGCGGCGCACTTAATAGTTCAATATCTTCTTGAGTCAGGGTGGTGCCTGCGATGTCGAGCATCAATGCGCCAATCATATGCGGATTCCATTTTAGAATTTTTCGGGGAAACAATACCTGATTTCTGCAATGATTTGCTACACTTTGTCAGCACAGAATATGATAAAACTACACGACATAAACATATTAAGTTGTTTAAGATGCTGAATACTTTAAATTCTGGTCGAAAAGCAACACGGTCACATTGGTCTCTAGGCCAAGGAAGTACGAATTATTTATGAAATTTCAAACGATAGCTTGCGCCGTTGCGATTGCGACAGGTGGATTCTTTTTTACCCATGTAGTGAATGATGCGATTGCGGCCAATAGTACAGAAGTGCTCAGCAAGGCGATTCAGCCATCTCAAGAACAGGCACTGGTATCACGCCAGCTGGCAACCCTGGTGGACCGTCAGCACTATTTGAATATGCGTCTGGATGCTCAGACATCACAGCGCATTTTTGATTTCTATATCGATAGTCTTGATCCGGAACATAGTCTATTTCTGGCTCCAGAAGTTGAAAACTACAAGAAACGTTATGGTGCCAGTTTTGGTGCCAATCTGAAAGCCGGCAATTTGTCGGGTCCTTATGAAATACATGAACAATATCGTCAGCGTCTGACCCAGTTCTATACGTATATGTTGAATGAGCTGAAAAAACCGCAGAATCTGAACCAGCCGAATGTTTATATCGAAACAGATCGTGAAAAAGCACCGTTCTTTAAAACAGAAGCTGAACAGCGCGCGCACTGGTCAAAAATGTTGGTGTCTCAGCTGATCAATCTGACTATCAGCAAAGAGGAAGAACAGGCCAAGCAGAAAGCCCTGAAAGCCAATCCGGAACTGGCCAATGGACAAGATCTCACAGGTCCTGAAGATCTGACGCCTGCGCAAACCTTGACTAAGCGTTACACCCGTCAGCTCGAACGCCTCAGTCGCATCAAGAGCGATGATGTGCTCGACAAGACACTGAACGCGATGATGCTGACTTATGATCCGCACAGTAATTACTTCCCACCTGTGGATGCGATGGAACTGAATCGTCAGACGACTTTGCAGTTAGAAGGGATTGGTGTGTCGATTCGTCCGGAACGCGGCAATGAAGATTACACCAAGATTGAAACCATTGTCGAAGGTGGTCCGGCCAGTAAGTCAGGCCAGGTCAAATCAGGTGACCGTATCATTGGTGTAGCTCAAGATGGCGAGCAGATGGTCGATGTTATTGGCTGGCCAAGTAATGAAATTGTCGGTTTGATTCGCGGCAAGCGTGGCACCAAAGTCACTTTGCGCTTACTCGGTGCAGGCGCCCCTATGGGACAGGCACGTAATGTGACCATTACCCGTGATGTGATCCAGGAAGAAGATGCAGGTGTACGTACACGTGTAGTTGAGATTCAACGTGACGGTAAAAAATATCAATATGGTGTGATCGAAATTCCGTCGTTCTATCTGAACTATCGTGCACGCCGTGCGGGTACGGATTATCGCTCGGTCTCTGAAGATACTAACAAGGCCTTGAAAGAGCTGGCAGCGAAGAATGTTGCCGGGATTATTGTCGATTTGCGCAATAACCCGGGCGGTTCACTGGAGGAAGTGGCACGTATGCTCGGACAGGTGATCAAGTCTGGTCCAGTGGTACAGATCCGTGATGGGAATGGCAACGTTAGCGTCTTTGAAGATGATGATGGCGGCGCACAAACCTATGCAGGTCCACTGGCAGTGATGGTCAATCTGGCATCTGCTTCAGCCAGTGAAATTTACTCTGCTGCGATTCAGGATTATGAGCGCGGGATTGTGATTGGCAGTACCACCACAGGTAAAGGTACGGCACAGGTACAACTGGATAGCTTGGCACATGGACAGGCGACACTGACCCAGCGTAAATTCTACCGTGTGACCGGTGGCAGTACCCAAAATAAAGGGGTCATTCCGGACATTAAACTGGTTGATATTTATAACGAAGAGTTCGGTGAGCGTAAGGCCAAAAATGCCTTGCAGTGGGATACCATTCCAACTGCGCCATTTAAACGTGAAGGCGCAGTACAGAAATATGTCCCTGAACTGGCTAAACTTTCTCAGCAACGGGTTTCACTTGATTCTCAGTTCAAGTATTTGGAACAGCGTAAAGCCGTAATGAAGAAAGCTGAAGAAGAAAAGCGTCAGGTACTGGACTTGCAACAGCGTAAAGCCGAGCTGATTGCAATGGAGCAAAAAACGCTGGAAGCAGAAAATGCCCGCCGTATTGCTACAGGTCTTAAGCCTTATCCGAATTGGGAAAGTTATCAGGCTTCGATGGATGCCTTGATTGAAACGCGTGCCAAGATGAAGGCCAAAGAACGTCCGGCTTTGCCTGAAGAAGAAGCTTTTGTGATTGAAGCGGCAAATGTGTTACTCGATTATGCCAACCTGCAGAAAAAATCCTAAGATTTAACTTTATTTATCTTTTATTAAAATAGCCTGTTTCGACAGGCTATTTTTTTATTCGGCCAGTTTGCACAAAAGACCAAATTAAATTTTGCTATGAAGTGCCATCTATCTAAATAAAAAGAAAAAAATTGTGACGGTGGTCGAATAAATGAGCTAAAAAAATGAAGCTAAATATTTGCTTAAATTTGAAACACTTCTAATATATAAGTCATATTTTATTTTTATGTTGAGTCAGATTTTAGGGGCAATTCTCAACTTCAAAAGAAAGAAATATAAATTCTAAGTTTGAGTTAAGACTGATGCTGTTGCAGATGAATTCACTTGCATTGATGTTCAGCTTGATGATTTTAATAAGTTCAAATTTGACCGGATGAAAATGGAAATACCAGTGCAGAGTATTATAAAAATGGTCACCGATGGGGAGCATTTTATATGATTGAAATTCAGCATGATATTACTCTGGTCACCGCTTCCATTCTTTCAGCATTGATTGCTTGTTATCTGATTATCCGGATTAAAAAATTTGCTTCAGGTGCTGCGCAGCCAAATGTTAAAACTTTCAGTTTAATGCTAACAGCTATGCTATTGGGACTATTGATCTGGTTGATCCATTTTATCGGGCTGACAGCAAGTTTTATGCTGCATACATATGAAATAGATTGGGGGATACTGCTCCTTTCTGTTCTGGTGGTATGCTTTGCCGCTATCTTTATCTTCTGGTTGAGTACACGGAAGACTTGGTCGTTTTTTCGAATAGTTCTTGTCACCGGGATAATCGCGCTTGGTATCTTTGGTATGCATTATATCAGCATGATGGCATTCAATTTTACTGCTAGCAATGTGCTACAGTTCCCGCAATTTACCCATACACAGGATCAGCTTTTTCTGGCCATAATATTAATGAGCGGGCTGTTACTGCTAACGCTGATTTGTATCGTTGTGTCCGAACTGCGTGTCGGTTCACGCAATCGTCAGCTTGCTTGGGCCAATCAGCAAATTGAAAACCAGACCATTCAGGATAATCTGACCAAATTACCCAACCGTCTATATCTGGCTGAGTATGCAAATAAATTATTTTCTGATCAGCCCCAGCAGCATGAAATAGCCTTTTTATACATTGATCTGGACCGTTTTAAGGCGGTCAATGATGTGTTTGGCCATCTGGTCGGTGACCAGTTGCTGATTCAGTTGACCACACGGATTCACCAGTTATTGGGTCATCACTCCAAGCTGCTCAGAATCGGCGGCGATGAATTTCTGCTGGTACTGGAAAATACCTCTGTTACCAAAGCGGCAAAAATGTCAGAAAAGATTCTCGAGCTGATCCAGGAAAGTTTCCTGATTGAAGGCAAGAGTATTCATATCTCGGGCAGTATTGGTATTGCCATGTATCCGGAACATGGCAAAAATTTACAGGATTTGTTAGTCAATGCCGATGCTGCCATGCTCAGTTCCAAGTATCAGGGGCGCAATACCTATTCGGTGTTTAACTATTCTACCGATCAGGATGAAAGCAAGAGTCAAAGTACCCTGATTAATGATCTGTATAAAGCGGTGGAAGAACAGCAGTTTGTACTATTCTATCAGCCAAAGTTTAGGACCAGGGACCGTAGCTTGTGTGGGGTAGAGGCATTAATCCGCTGGAATCATCCCCAGTTTGGACTGCTCGGCCCGAATCTGTTTATCAATGCAGCTGAAAAAACCGGACTAATTATTCAAATGGGCTACTGGGCATTAGAGCTGGCCTGTCAGCAGATTCAAAAATGGCAAGATACACATACCGAATTTTTCCCTGTTGCGGTTAATTTGTCTGCGGTACAATTTGAGCATAAGCAGCTTTTTAGTACCTTGGAAAAGTTGTTTGCCCAATATAAAATTAGTCCTCAGCATTTGATGATCGAGATTACTGAGTCGACTGCCATGCATCATATTGATGTGAGTATTCGCAGTTTTAAGCGCTTAAGACAAATGGGCATCCGTCTGGCCATTGATGATTTTGGTACGGGTCATTCAAGCTTTCTCTATTTAAAGAATTTAGCCGTTGATGAATTAAAAATTGACCGGGAATTTATCAAAAATCTGGAAGTCGGCTCCAAAGAAGAAATAATTCTGGAAAGTATTATCCAGTTGGCTATGAAACTGGGGTTGGTGGTGACTGCAGAAGGGGTTGAAACTGAAGCGCAAGCGGAAATTTTAACCCGGCTCGGTTGTGAACAGTTACAAGGTTTTTTACTGGGCTTGCCGGTAGATGAACAACGTTTAGAAAATTTACAATTCCATTAATAGCGCTCAAATTGATTGAGCGTCAGGATAGACAATATGGCTCACGGAACTCCACCCTGAAACTCTGCTACAATATCGCCAATTTTTTTCATATTGATCGAATTTGATCTCGAATGCTGTGCATTGAGCAGTAGGTATATTTCATGAGCTTTAAGCAAGAACTGGCGGCACAAGTCGCCCAGCGACGTACGTTCGCTATTATTTCCCACCCCGATGCCGGTAAAACCACCATGACAGAAAAATTGCTGTTATGGGGTCAGGCCATTCAGGTAGCCGGGATGGTAAAAAGCCGTAAATCTGACCGGGCCGCAACATCGGACTGGATGGAAATGGAAAAAGAGCGTGGTATCTCGATCACGACTTCGGTGATGCAATTTCCTTTTAAAGACAAGATGATCAATCTTCTGGATACCCCGGGACATGAGGACTTCTCGGAAGATACCTATCGTACCTTAACCGCAGTAGACTCTGCGCTGATGGTGATTGACGGGGCAAAAGGTGTCGAAGACCGTACCATTAAACTGATGGAAGTGTGTCGGATGCGCGATACCCCGATCATCTCATTCGTCAACAAAATGGACCGTGAAATCCGTGAGCCGCTCGAACTTCTTGATGAAATTGAAAACGTTCTAAAAATTAAATGTGTACCATTAACTTGGCCATTGGGTACAGGTCGTGACTTCGCTGGTGTTTATAACCTGATCGAAGACAAATTTTATGTTTATAAAGCGGGCTTCGGTTCAGTGATTACCGACATTGAGGTACGTGATGGTTATGACTATCCGGATCTTCGCGAGAAAGTCGGTGATCTGGCTTGGGCAGCATTTGAAGAATCGCTGGAACTGGTACAAATGGCCAATGAGCCTTTGGATCGTGAAGAGTTTCTGGCGGGTCGTCAAACACCTGTTCTGTTCGGTACAGCCTTGGGTAACTTTGGTGTCGACCATGTTCTGGATGCTTTCAGCCAATATGCACCACCACCGAAAGCTCATCCGACCCAAGATCGTGTTGTAGAAGCGGATGAAGAAGGTTTTACCGGTTTTGTCTTTAAAATTCAGGCCAATATGGATCCAAAACACCGTGACCGTATTGCTTTCATGCGGATATGTTCAGGCAAGTATGAAAAAGGCCTGAAGATGAAGCATGTGCGTCTGGATAAAGATGTGCGCATCAGCGATGCCTTAACTTTCCTTGCAGGAGACCGTCAGCATCTTGAAGAAGCCTGGCCGGGTGATATTATTGGTCTGCATAACCATGGCACTATCCAGATCGGTGATACATTTACCTCGGGTGAGAAACTTCAGTTTACCGGTATTCCACACTTTGCGCCGGAAATGTTCCGTCGTGTCCGATTGAAGGATCCATTAAAATCCAAGCAGCTGCAAAAAGGTCTGAAAGAGCTTTCAGAAGAAGGCGCGACTCAGGTATTCATGCCGCAGAATAACAACGATCTGATCGTGGGTGCTGTGGGTGTGCTACAGTTTGAAGTGGTGGCTTACCGTCTGAAAGAAGAATACAAGGTCGACTGTGTTTACGAACCGGTCAACATCAACACAGTACGTTGGGTATCTTGTGATGATGAGAAGAAATTCAACGAATTCAAGAAAAAAGCCCATGACCAGTTGTCTGTCGATGGTGGTGGTCATTTAACTTATCTTGCCCCAAGCCGGGTGAATTTACAGCTGATGCAAGAGCGCTATCCGGATATCGTGTTCCGTAATACACGCGAACACTAAAAGTTCAGGGTTCGCAGCCAAAGTCTAAAAATATCAAGCAGCTTCTCGGGAAGCTGTTTTATTTTATGCTACATTTAAACAATTAATAACTCGATAGATATAGTAAAGAGAATGAAGCTCAGTAAGGAAGTCGTCCTCGGTTCTGTGATTGGTTTAAGCCTTGTCCTGAGTGGCTGTGATCAGGGTGAAAAAGAATCCCTTACTACTCCAAAAAATGAAAAAATCACTGTAGCGAAGAATGCTGATGTCTTGCCTTATCTGAATATTCAAGAACAGCCGGCCAAGATTGCCTTGCCATTTTGTGAAAATAAAAACTGTATCAATCTGGATATTCAGACCTTAGTTACGGTTGATCCATGGATGAACCAATGGATTGAAAAGCAGCAGGCAAAAGTGATTCAGGATCAAATCGGCTTGAAACAGGACATGAGTTTACAGCAGGCCATCAATGCCTATGTGAAAAAATCGGATGCCTGGCAAGCTCAGCTCAATTTGAACAAGGCTTATGAACTGTCGCTATATACCCGTATTCCTTACCAGCGCAATCAGTATGTGCTGATGCAGATCGGGGTAGACTCCAAACAGGAAAATGTCAGCGTGCATGAGCGCTATTATTTTTTTGTGGCCGATCGCCGCCAGCAGAAAATGCTGACCCCACTTGATATTATCGATTCTAAACAGCAGTTACTGATGGATCAGATTATTCAGCAGGCTTATCAAGCTTGGCTAAAAGAAAACAATTCACAAGTTCAGCAAAAAGCACCAAAAAAACTGTATTGGGGCCAGGCTGACTGGTTCTTTGATCAGGAAGGCATCGGTCTGCATTTTCGCAGTCATGAAATCAGTAAAGACGCCAAACAACTGGATATTTATTTAACAAAACAACAAACACAACAGGTCTTGAAAGCTGAGATCTATCAGCATATGTTTTAAAGCTGGTGATCTTGCAAGATGATTACAGGTTCCAAAAAGGTGAGTGAATGCCAATATATAAGAATATTTTTTGTCTATCCATACTGGCATCAGCGGTGCTGCTGAGTGCCTGCCAGCCAAAGGGCGATGCCCCAAAAGAGTCGACTGCTCCTGAAGTGGTACAAACCGAGCCTGAAGTAATTAAACTCACGGGTGAGACCGAAAAACTCAAGCTGACAATTCCGGAATGTGAAGACAAAAGCTGCCCGGAAATCTCGATTGAACGCCTGAACAGTAATCAAAGTTTTATTAATGAATGGATTGATCAGCAGATTCTACAACAGTTGAAAAGTATCCTGTCTGTAGATGCGATTGAACCGGCAAAAGTGACCGCGGCTAGTGAAGCAGAAACGGCTGCCTCTGAGCCCAAAGCAGCTTTGACAACAGTAGCAACACCAAAACAGCAGCTTGAACAGCAAATTCAGCCCTATATACAGACTTTTTTGAATCTGGATAAAGAACTCAAAGCACTGAGTGCCAGTCATAGCATCAGCCTGATGATTAAACCCAAGATTCTGAATTCAGGGGATCCCCTTGCGACCGTGGTTCTGAACAGCAGTTATTATTTGGGAGGAGCACATGGGGCATCTGCACAGACTTATTATAACTTTGATCTCGAGCAGCAAAAACTGGTCAAGCTGGACGACATTATTGCGACCAAGCAAAAAGCCAAACTCGAAACGCGTGCCTATGAAGCTTTTAAAGACTGGGTAGTAGACTCCAAGCTTGCCAAAGATGTGGTCGAGTATGAACAGGCCTGGAAGTTCAAGCTTAGTGATAACTTCTATCTGGCCCAGCAAGGTCTAGTCTTGCAATATGCCGAATATGAAATTGGGCCTTATGTCGCTGGTTTGCCACGTTTGATGATTCCGTATGAGCAGTTACAAGGTGTGCTAAAACCGGAATATTTGCCACACACAGAAAACGCTGCCTCTGAAATAAAGCCAGCACCTGCTGCAAAAGCCAAATGACCTTAAAGCTGTTTGATACGCATACCCATTTTGATGTTCCCGAGTTCGACCCTGATCGGGAACAGTTGGCGTATGCGGCCAAAACTGCCGGTATTGAGCATCTGGTTTTAATTGGTTTTTTGCAAAACCGTTTTGCCGACCTGCTAAGAACCCACGACTTTATCAATGATCTGGAAAATGTACCGCAAAGCCATTTAGCGCCGGGCTTACATCCATTTTATATTGAACAGCATCAGACTGAGCATTTACAGGAGCTGGAGCAACTGCTTAAAAATGAGCACTGTATTGCCATTGGTGAAATCGGTCTGGATACCTTTTTAAAACAGCACAAACAGGCTGAAATTTTCCAGAAACAAAAAGATTTTTTTGCTGCACAACTGGAACTGGCGCAGCAATTCGATAAGCCGGTTTTGCTGCATATCCGTAAATCACATGCGGAGGTTTTGCAGATGTTAAAACAGCACCGATTTAAACAGGGTGGCATTGCGCATGCCTTTGGTGGTGGAATTGAGGAAGCTAAAGCCTTTATCAAGCTGGGATTTAAACTCGGTATTACTGGGCAAATCACCAATCCAAACGCCAAAAAACTTCATCAAGTGGTGCAGTATGTCGGACCAGAACATCTGGTGCTGGAAACCGACTGTCCGGATATGACGCCGCTTTGTTGTCAAAGTTCAAGCGAGCATCGTACTAGAAATACGCCTGCCAATTTACCTTATGTGTTGCAAGGGCTGGAAAAAAGCCTGAATATGCACAAAGAGGAGCTGGCTGAACAGCTCTGGCAAAATACACATCAGGCCCTGCATTTGACCATTTAAGTTAATACTCTTAACTCGGTCTTAAATTCCCAGTTCATCATAAATAGAAAAAAAGGTGCATTATGCAATTTCTAAAATGCTCCAGACTTGGCATCATGCCATATACATTTTTTTAGGTGAGATTCACATGGCACAAGGACTTTTGGCGGGTAAGCGCTTCTTGATCGCGGGCATTGCGAGTAAATTATCGATCGCTTTTGGTATTGCTCAAGCATTGCATCGTGAAGGTGCTGAATTGGCTTTTACTTATCCAAATGAAAAGCTGAAAAAGCGGGTAGATGACTTTGCTGAACAGTTTGGTTCGAAACTGGTTTTTCCTTGTGATGTGGCAGTAGATGCTGAAATTGACAATGCATTTGCTGAATTGGCTAAACACTGGGATGGTCTGGACGGCGTAGTGCATTCTATCGGTTTTGCACCGGCACATACGCTGGATGGCGACTTTACCGAAATCACGGATCGTGAAGGTTTTAATATTGCGCATGACATCAGTGCCTATAGTTTTATCGCAATGGCACGCGCGGCAAAACCTTTGCTGCAAGTCCGTCAAGGTTGTTTGCTAACATTGACCTATCAAGGTTCTGAGCGCGTGATGCCAAATTATAACGTCATGGGTATGGCCAAAGCGTCTTTAGAAGCTGGCGTACGTTATTTGGCGTCTAGCTTGGGTCAGGACGGGATTCGTGTGAACGCGATCTCTGCGGGTCCAATCCGTACCTTGGCAGCTTCAGGTATTAAATCATTCCGTAAAATGCTCGACCTGAATGAGAAAGTTGCACCATTAAAACGTAATGTGACGATTGAAGATGTGGGGAATGCTGCCTTATTCCTGTGCTCGCCATGGGCCAACGGGATTACTGGTGAAATCCTGTATGTTGATGCCGGCTTTAACACTGTTGGTATGAGTGCTGAATTGATGGCAGATGCGGAATAAAAATCTGCTTTTCACCTTCTCCCTTTGGGAGAAGGTCGGGATGAGGGAATTTTTATTTACCTCTCCCTTACTAGCAGTGCTTGTCATCTTCTAGAAGATGAGAGAATTCCTCCCTTTTTAAAGGGAGGTGAGGAGGGATTGAGTTAAGAAATTAATCTCCCCAAATCTCTCTTTAAAAAGAGGGGCTCAAAAAAAGACCGCATAAGCGGTCTTTTTTTAGATTTGAAGGACAGCGATTAAGCCTGACCATCCACAGCAGCGGCTTGTGCACGTTGCATATTGGCTTCAAATTCAGCATCGAAGTTGATTGGAGTCAATAGCAATTGTGGGAAGCTGCCTTTAGTTACCATATCGTTCACTGCCTCACGTAGGAACGGGAACAGGATATTCGGGCAATAAGCACCCAGGATATATGGCAGACGCTCTTCTTCAACGCCATCAATCAGGAAAATACCGGCTTGAGTGACATCAACGATAAACGCGGTATCGCCTTCGTTGGTTGCTTGAACCACGACTTTCAATGTTACTTCAAAATGAGTTTCATCAATTTTTTCTGCAGAAGAAGAAAGATTGATGTTTAACTCAGGCTGCCATTGTTTGGTAAAAACTTGCGCCCCAGGAACTTCAAAAGAAATATCTTTGGTATAAATACGCTCTAATGCCAATTGTGGTTGAGCTTGTTGTTCTTCACTCATTTTTTGATCCTTAATATGAAGTGATAATTTTAGTAAGGTTAAGCCAGCAATTCATCAAGTTTGCCTTCACGCTCTAAAGCATAAAGCTGGTCGAAACCACCGATAAACTGATCATTAATAAAAATTTGTGGCACGGTACGGTGATTGGTACGCTGCATCAATTCAAGACGGACTTCCGGTGCTTCCTGAGATAAATTAATCTCTTTATATGCTACACCTTTGCGTTCCAATAGCTGTTTCGCACGCACGCAATAAGGACATACAGTCGTCGAATAAATAGTCACTTCAGCCATGATCAATCTCCTGTTCGTGGATTATTTGCTTTTCACCAAAGGTAAACCTTGAGCTTTCCAGTTGCTTATGCCGCCATCAAGACGGTAGGCATCGGCATGACCGACCTGTTGTAACGCAGTACCAGCCACTTGGCCAAGGTTGCAAATGAACACCAAAGGGCGATCAGATGCTTTAAGCTCTTCAACATGTTTTGTAATCTGGCTATATGGAATATTACGGCTGCCACTGATATGACCTTCACGGAAGTCTTTGGCATCACGTAAATCAATCAGCATGGCATTTTTTGCTTTGACTAAAATTCCCAGCGATTGCGGAGAGATTTTGCGACCGTTACGTTGGCCTTCGACAATGAAGAACAAAACCACTAATACCGCGAGTGTTCCAAATAAGAAGGGGTGATTCCCCATAAACTCGAACCAACGTTCCACAATTCACCTAATTACAATTTTAAAATTGCCAAGAGTATAGCTCATAAATATGGTGATCAAAATCACCGCTTCAAGGGCGAGGCCTTAAGAAAATTAATTTTTTTGCTGTGCTTCAGTAATTTCGTCGATTAAACGCAAATAGCTGTCCAGTCGGCGCGGCAAAATTTCACCTGATGCTGCTGCCTGACGTAAGGCACACTGCTTTTCATGTTTATGGGTACAGTTGCGGAACTGGCAGTGACCGAGCAGATTTTCTATTTCAGGAAAACCAGTCTGGATCTTGTCTAAAGTCAGATGCCAGAGACCAAATTCCCGGATTCCCGGTGAGTCGATCAGCGCAGCATTTTCCCCGAATGGAATCAGGCGCGTCGAAGTCGTGGTATGTTGACCCAGTGCCGAGTTTTCAGAAATGATATTGGTCTTTTGTGCAGCATCTGGCACGATCGCATTAATCAGCGTACTTTTACCGACGCCCGATTGACCGACAAAGGCCACGGTTTCATTTTCCAGACGATTAGACAGAGCACTCAGGTCACCATCGGACTGGGTCTGCATCACTTCATAACCAAGGTCCTGATATTCTTGTAACAGATTCAGAATTGGATCGTTTTCTTTCAATAAATCGGCTTTGTTCATTACCAGTAGCGCAGGAATGTCGGCATCGGCACAGGCCACCAGATAACGGTCGATCAGACCCGGCGCTGGCTCAGGCAGAGGAGCGAATACAATCACAATCAGTGAAATGTTGGCCGCTACAGGTTTAACCTTGTGATAGCGGTCGGGGCGTGTCAATAACGATTTGCGGGGATGAATCGCGGTGATAATCCCCAAACCGGTATTTGGATCGGCTTGCCATTTGACCCGATCCCCAGTGACCAGTAAATCCAGATTGGTCCGAGTATGACAGCGCCAGACACTGCCTAGCTCGATTTCTTTCCAGAAAGGTTCAGGTTCGCCCTCTTGTACCACCGGTTTTTCAGGATGAATGTCGGGGGTAGACAAGGCCTGCACTTCAAGTTGACGACCATAATGTTGCACCACTAGACCTTCGAGATCGCTGGAGGTATCGAGATCTTCTTGACGTGTTTTCTGTTGTTTCTGAATGCGGCGCTGTTGTTGCTCTGTCAGACGACGCTTACGTATTAAGGCCATTCATATCCTAAAAAAACCGGGTAAATCAGATGGCAAAAATAGCATGAAGCAGCCCCCGAATGACACCCAAGATGTAATTAATTTGCTACTATAGTTGTTTTTAAACCCAATAAGATTGCACATTTATGAGCAGTACCGCTGATACCCGCCTGATTTGGATTGACCTGGAAATGACAGGTCTAGACACAGACAACGACCAAATTATTGAAATTGCGACGATTGTAACCGATGACAATTTAAATATTCTGGCTGAAGGTCCTGTGCTTGCGGTGCATCAGCCTGCCCGTCTGTTAAATGCCATGGATGAATGGAATACCCGTCAACATGGTCAGTCTGGCCTGATTGAACGTGTGCGTCGCAGTAAACTGACCGCTCAGGATGCCGAGCAGCAAACGCTTGAATTTCTGAAAAAATGGGTGAATCCAAAATCATCACCGATGTGTGGTAACTCGATCTGTCAGGATCGCCGCTTCCTGCACCGCCTGATGCCTGAACTGGAACAGTATTTCCATTACCGTAATCTGGATGTCTCTTCAGTAAAAGAACTGGCCAAACGCTGGCGCCCGGAAATCATGAGTGGCCTCAAGAAAAATGCTTCGCATCTGGCGATGGATGACATTCGCGATTCAATTGCCGAACTGAAATACTATCGTGAATATTTTTTCATCATGAATAAAGACTAATTCCGATAGATGAAAAAGAGGCGTAAGCCTCTTTTTTTATGGTGCTGAGGCTTTTTTCTTTTTAAAAAGACCCTCTATGATTTCAAATATGGCCCACGATACAAGCACCAAAATCAAATGGGTCTGGGTTTCATAACGATCCAAGATCACAAAACCAAACAAGCCTAAAGTCAGCAAACGAATAAAAATACTCAGCCCATAGTTTTTCTGCTTTTGGCTACTGTAAAAATATAAATGTAACGCAATCAGTATAAAGTTGAGAGTCAAAAGAGCATTGATGAGCACAGGGTTTGACTCCTATATTTAAAATTCTATTTAATTTAAAATTATATGTATAAATTTTATTCAATTATAAGGTGTTCCTGAATTTATCTTTCTGATTTTCCTGATGGATTTTGTATCGAAATTTTAGGAGCAGTAAAACAATGCTGACTTTGCTAAAATAAACTGTGATTTAACTGCTATTGATGACTTATGACTGATCTGCTTCAAGACGATGAATATGAGCGCCGCTTTGCCGGTGTTGCCAAAATTTATGGAGAAGACAGCTTTAGCCATTATGAAAAAAGTCATGTGATGGTGATCGGTATCGGCGGTGTCGGTTCATGGGCAGTAGAAGCTCTGGCACGTAGCGGAATTGGCGAACTGACCTTGGTCGATATGGATGTCGTCGCAGCATCAAATATCAACCGCCAGTTACCTGCCATGAGTACCACCTTGGGTCATGAAAAAATTGAAGTTATGGCCGAGCGGTGTCGTGCAATTAATCCACGGATTAAAATCAATCTGATTGATGATTATCTGACACCTGAGAATATCAAAGAAATTTTAGCTCCGACACCGGATCTGATTTTAGATTGCATCGATGATGTCAAAGCCAAATTCGCCTTGATGTTACATTGTCGCTTTAACAAGATTCCGTTAATCGTATCGGGCGGGGCAGGGGGTAAACTGGATCCACTGAAAATTCGTGTTGCAGATTTATCTAAAACCGAGCAGGATCCGATGCTGGCCAAATTGCGTGCCCAGTTACGTGCTAAAGGCATCTGTAAAAAGCCCAAAGAAAAATTCGGTATTACCTGTGTCTATTCAATTGATAATCCATTCTCAAGTGCCGATGTCTGTGCCAGTGCCGGTTTGCGATGTGGAGGGTATGGGTCGGCTGTGGTGGTGACCTCCAGTTTTGCCATGGTCGCCGTGGCAGAAGGGCTGAAAAAGCTCGATAGTAAAAGAGCAAAATCCTGATTTGAAAAATAAAAAGCACAGTATCTGTGCTTTTTTTCAAGTGACGTTTAGAATGAAAGGATTCATTCACAGAACAAAAATAATGTTTTGGAGCAGCTATGTGGTTTTTGCTGGTATTGATTTTGGGGACAGGAGCTTTAGCGGTGTGGATGTGGAAACGTCCGGATCCGGTGAAACGTGATCAGGCCAAAGCCGAGTATCATGATTTATGGATTGAGCAGGTTGATGCGCAGCTTAAACATGCAGCACGATTGAGTTCAGATCCGGAGCATCCGAACTATGAACGTGCCTATCAGATTTATCAGGGACTGGCTCAGCAACAGGAAATCCCACAAGCCTATGTCGGGATGGGTCTGATGCATCTGCAAGGTCTGGGACATGAGCAAAATACTGAAAAAGCCATCAGCTACCTGGACAAAGCCTTTCGCCTAGGTAGTGATGAAGCAGCTTATCATCTGGGTCAAATTCATGAAGGAGAGGCGTATCAGCAGGCTGACCCGGAAAAAGCCCTGTACTGGTACCGTCATGCGGTAGCACGGGGTAATCTGGATGCCCAGTATCGTATCACTGAACTTTCTTCTGCCGAAGACCATCAAAACGAGATGATTGCAGAAAAACAGCGTCTGGCATTATTCATTCAAAATGCCGGGCAGGGTCATGCCAATTCGCAGTATCAGCTGGCCCAGTATTATCTGGCTGATTCTGCAGCCCAAGATTTAGTGCAAGGAATACATTATCTGTTTCTGGCGGCTCGGCAGGATCATTTGGCTGCCAATCAGCAGATCGCCGATGATTATGCGCATGGACAGATTCTCCCCCAAGACTTGACGCAATCGCTGCAATTTATTAAACGCTGTATCAGTCTCGGTGACCAGAAAGGTCTCTATGATTATTATGCCGGTGTGTTGCAAGGCCGTATCGATCCCGATCAGCGTCAGCGCGTGTTTCAGCATTTATTGCAGCAGTCCAAAGATCACGCCGATGCACACGCCAAGGCTTTAATCGGGCTGGCCTATTTTCATGGCTGGTATGTCGATAAAAATGAAACCATGGCATTTCGTTACTGGTCGGAAGCGGCCAACAGCAAACATGTGCCTGCCTTATGCATAATTGCTGCGCTGTATTTTGAGCAGCATCTGGTTGCCAACGAACCGCAAAAAGCATTTGAGTTATATCAGGCTGCCTATCGGCTTAGTCCTAACGATGTGTCTGCACAGATGGGGATGGCGCTGTGTTATTTAAATGGTATTGGTACGGCGAAAGATACGGGTAAAGCCACACAAATGATTCAGAGCGCGGCACAGCAGTATTGGCAGATTGTGGCTCAGTCTGAAGCGGATTTAATTTATAGCGTCGGCCGGTTTTATAGTCTGGCTGAATATCCATTGTCGACACGTGATAAAGCTGTCCAGTACCTGAATCAGGCAGTTGCGAAAGGTTCGAAAGAAGCGGCATGGTTCCTGTACCAAGCTCTCTCAGGTATTTATCCTGTGTTTAGCAATAATGCAGAGCTGGCCAATCGTTATCTGCATCAGGCTGCACAATTGGGGCATGCCCAGGCACAAGCAGAAGTGGGCTTGAAGTATCTTAAAGGGCAACAGATTGCGCAGGATATTGCCTTAGGCTTGAGCTATCTGCGAAAAGCAGCTGCTCAGCAGAATGGTGTGGCACTAAATGCTTTGGGCGAAGCATATGAGCAGGGTCAAGGAGTTGAGAGTAATATTGAACAAGCCGTACAGTATTATCAGCAGGCGGCAGCGCAGGTGAATGTGGATGCTTATAGCCATCTTGGACGTTTATATACTAAGGGCATTGGCGTGGAGCGTGATATCGGAACCGCACGAGACTGGCTGGAAAAAGGCAGTTTACTCGGACATGAGCGATCCAATGAATTATTGAAAAATGTGAATGCTTATTTGCAAATGCAATAATTTTCCTCGAATCACACGCACTAAAAAACCGCTGTTGGACAGCGGTTTTTTTATGATTCAGGTTGGATTCAAGGCAATTCCCGGAGGGGGCTACCACCCAATGCCTGCATTAAAGTTACATAGGCATTGTACTGGTTTTGTCTGGTTTGCACCAAAGCCAGCCGGGCATTTCGTGTGGTCTCCTGTGCATCCAGCAGGTTTTTCAAAGCTATAGCTCCATTACGATAACGCACTTCAGTCAGACGTTCTGTACGTTCAGCCAGTTCAACATTGCGTTGCTGTAATGCGACCTGTTTGGTTAGCTCAGTACGGTTCGACAGGGCGTTTTCGACATCAGCAAAAGCCTGATATATAGTCTGACGATACTGGATAATGGCTTTTTCATATTCCAGTTCATTCACCTGTAAATCACGCTTCATGTCATTCCATTGCAGGAAAGGCAAGCTCAGACCGGCACCTAAAGTCGCAACCGGATTTTTTAATGCATCTGACAATGAGGTGCTGCTGCCCACACCGGTACTCAAACTGCCGGTCAGGCTAATAGACGGATAATAACTGGCTTTATTGGCATCCTTGTTGGCCAAAGCCCTGCGTAAACGCAGTTCGGTTGCTCTCAGGTCAGGACGACGTGCCAGCAGGCTTGCCGGCAAGCCGGCTTCAATCGCAGGCAAGGCAATGTTGGGTAAACGTTGTGGTTCCTGAAGAGAGAGTTGCTGCACCGGTATATTCAGCAGTACCGCAAGTGCTGTACGCGTTTCTACCCGTTGCTGCGCTATCTGGCTTAAGGTCGCCTGCTGGCTTTGAATGGCCTGTTCGGCTTGGGTCAGATCAAGACCGGATACTGCACCGGCACGATACTGGACATTCACCAGATCATAAGTACGCTGTGCAGTCGCCAGATTTTGTTGCACCACACTATAACGCTCATTCAGATAGGCCAGTTGCCAATAGAGTTGCGCCGTGGTGCCGATCAGGCTTTGTGCGGTTGCCTGCAAGTCTTCCTCAGAGGCTAGGGCTTCCCAGCGAGCGGCTTCGGTCTGATTGGCCAGTTTGCCAAACAGATCCAGCTCATAGCTTAAACCTGGATAATTAATCCCAAAACCTGATGAACTATCACCATTTTCTAAATCAAAACTTCTACGTGTTGTCAGTCCGGCATCGCCAATACGGACCCCTTGCTGGCTTTGCGTTTGTCTGGCCTGAATCCGGGCCTGCTGCAAATTAATCCCGGCCACGGCCAGGTCACTATTGGCTGCCAGAACCTCATTCACCAGATTATTCAATTGTGAATCTCTAAATAAAGTCCACCACTGATCTGTCAGAATATCGGCATGGATCTGCCGGCTTAAAGCCTGACTATTTTGAAAATTGTTAGGCACCTGAAGAGCAGGTGGCTCATAGGGTGTTTTTACCACTGCGGCACAACCGACCAGCGAGCTTCCTAGCAACAGGGCACTGGCAAGCTTGGTTAAATTCATTTGCATATCAGATTCCTTATTCGCGAGAGAGTGCATCGACTGGGTTCAGACGAGCGGCATTACGTGCCGGGATAAAGCCGAACACAATCCCGATCAAGCTTGAGCAGACAAAGGCGGCTATGATCGAAGTGGTTGAATATGCCATCTGGAATGTACTACCAGCAAAATGGGTGATCAGTTGGCCAATCCCGAGGGAGAGCAGCACACCCAAAATGCCACCTAAAATACACACCAGCACCGCTTCAATCAGGAACTGTTGCAGAATGTCACTTTGACGTGCACCCACCGCCATCCGTACTCCAATTTCCTGAGTACGTTCAGTCACTGAGACCAGCATGATGTTCATCACCCCAATTCCGCCGACGACCAGTGAAATCACGGCAATCGCTGAAATCAAAAGGGTCATGGTCGCTGTGGTTTGCTGAATGGTTTCACGGATACTGTCGGCATTCTGGGTAAATACATCCTGCGCACCATGCCGCTGTACCAGCAGATTCAGAATTGCATTTTCCGCTGCTGCACTTGGGTATTCATCCTTAATCCGTACAATGATACTGCGCACATTGGATTGCCCCAGCATACGGCTCATTACGGTGGAATACGGCAAATACACATTCAGGCTGTCATTATTACCCATCATGCCTTTTTGCGCGTCGATCACACCGATAATCCGGCTCGGGACACTGCCCAGTAAAAGCACCTGTCCTACCGGATTGGTACCATCCTTAAAAAAGGTATTTTTGGTATTGGTGTCAATTACCACATCTTGTGCTTGTTGCGTGACACTGTTACGGTCAAAGGGCTGACCAGACTGGAAGGTCATGCCACGTACATAGAAGAAATCTTCACTCACCCCATTTACCGTGGTTGAGGCTTCAATTTCTTTATAACGTCCGGTGACGCTGGTATTTACTGACGGGCTGACCCCATCTACATAAGGCTGTTCAGCCAGCGCATCGGCATCGGCTGGAATCAGGGTTTTGGCTTGTGAGGAGCGGGAATTATCTCCAAAACCCCGGCCCTGAAATACGGTAATGGTATTGGTTCCCAGACTGCTGATATTGTCCAGAATCTGCTTTTGTGAACCATTGCCCAGTGCGACGACTGAGACTACCGAAGCAATACCGATAATAATCCCCAGCATGGTCAGGAAAGTCCGCATTCGGTGTGCATTCATGGCCAGCAAGGCCATACGGAAGGCTTCACCCAGACGGTCAACCGCGGAACGCCATGAAGAAATCTTCTTTTTTTCATTGCGGATCAGCGGCTGTTTTTCAAGATGGTCTTCGACTTCAGGAACATTCGGCTGATCGGAAATGATATTTCCGTCCGAAATCTCAATAATTCGGGTCGCATTTTTTGCCACATTATGGTCATGCGTGACCAGAATAATGGTATGACCCTTGGCATTCAGTTCACGCAGAATCCGCATTACCTCTATACCGCTATTCTTGTCCAAAGCCCCTGTCGGTTCATCGGCCAGAATCACGTCACCACCATTCATCAGCGCACGGGCAATCGAGACACGTTGCTGCTGACCACCTGACAGTTGGCTCGGACGGTTCTGGGTTTTTTCACCCAGACCCAAATCGGTCAGAATCTTGACCGCACGCTCACGGCGTTCCGATGAATCCTCACCGGCATAAATCGCGGGGACTTCGACATTGCCGGCTGCACTTAAGTCACCCAGCAGATGATAGCGCTGGAAAATAAAGCCAAAATATTCACGGCGTAATTGCGCCAGTTCATCCGCTTCCAGTTCCCGGGTTTCACGACCTTTGACCTTATAGCTGCCAGTGGTTGGTTTATCCAGACAACCCAGAATATTCATCAGGGTCGATTTACCCGAACCGGACTGGCCGACAATCGCCACCAGCTCACCCGGATAAATTTCCAGATTGACCCCTTTTAAAATCTGAACCGTGCTTTCACCCGCAGGGAATTCACGTACCAGATTTTTCACCTCCAGAAGAGGCTGTTGTTGTGAATTCATGCTTACATTCTCATTGGGCCACGGCTATTGCCACCGCGTTTTGCTGCATCATTGGAAGTGTCGGAACCATCTGCAATCACCACCTGATCGCCGCGTTTCAGGCCTTTAATCACTTGCGCTGTCACACGGTTATTTAGTCCGATCAGTACAGGGGTTGGTTTTGCAGTACCATCGGCTTGCAACACACGAACCATGCCACGCTGTGCTTTACCTTGTTCAATCAGGGCACGTTCAGCATCGGAAAGCACCAGACGGGCAGGGCGATCACCTGCAGCTCGTTCATCACCACGGGCTTGATTCTGAGCTTCGTTAGGTTCAGATGGGGCACCAGCACCGCGAGATCCTTCACCACGATTCGGACGTTGTGGACGGTTTGAACTTTGAATGGCAGCAGCTGGAATAGTCAGCACATTCCGTGCCTCATCCAGAATGATATAGACCTGCGCTGTCATATCAATACGCAGCTTGCCATCTTCATTGGGTACATCAAACAGGGCGTTATAGTACACCGCAGAGCCTGAAGTTGAGCTTGAGGTATTGTTATCGGTATTTATTGAATTTGGTGCAGGCTCAACCTGACGCAGTTTGGCGTAAATCTTTTTGTCAGTATTGCCCAAAGTTGTGAAATAAACAGTTTGGCCTTTATGGACTTTCATTACATCTGCTTCAGAAATTTCAGCTTTGATGGTCATGGTGTCGAGTTGGGCCAGTTTGACTATAGTCGGTGCACTCTGGTTGGCATTCACGGTTTGACCTTCTTCGGTCACAATCGCCACGATAGTACCATCCATCGGTGCCACAATCTGGGTGTAGCCGAGGTCTTCCTTGGCAGTGGCTAAAGTCAAACGCGACTGTTCAATCTGCGCATTAATAGCAGTGATATCCGCCTGGGCAGTTTTATAGTTTGCCAGTGCAGATTCCAGTTCAGAGCGTGAAGTCGCATCTTGTGCATACATGGCCTGCTGACGCTTATACTCAGCTTCAACTTTGGCCAGATTGGCCTGTCTGACCGCCAGTTGAGCCATCTGATTTTTAATGCTGGCTTCAGCCGTTTTTAACTCATTTTCCTGACGGACAGAATCAATCTGGGCAATCAGCTGACCTTGCTTGACCTGATCTCCGAGTTGCACATACATTTTCTTGACCTGACCAGAAACCTGGGCGCCGACACTGACCATTTTGGTGGCTTCTAAAATACCGGTTGCCAGTACAGAGCTTTCAATGTCTCCTACAGTCACCTCAGCGGTAATATATTGCGGAGGCTGTTCTTTGGGTTTGAGGAAATACCAGCCTGCAGCGATTAACGCAATGGCAATCACGGCGACCATAATCAATTTCGTCGGTTTTATTTTTGGCATGATCAATATAGTTTCAAAATCAGATAATTGTGAACAATTATAAGAGTGAAATTAGGATAAATCGTGTATTTTTTTAATTTATAATGAGAATTGTTTTCTATTGTCGGGCTAAAAAAACAACATGGCATAAAGTCTGATTTTATATAAAAGATTCATTCAGCTGTTCATGCTGGCATAGCTAAATTTGATGAATTTTGAGATAGAAGAAGTAATTTATAGTATTAGTCACATGACTGTTTAATTAAATAGTCACTGTTTTGAGCGGTATTCCTGAAATCTGGTTTCTGTTTAAAACTCTACAACGAATAACGATAAAAATTTCCCCTAAAGCCAAAAAAGTTATAGAAAGATTTAGTGATATCTGCTGTAAAAATAATTATTTTTTAACGGCAGGCTTTTTTTATTTTTTCTTGTGATTAGCTCATGCCTTCTTTTAAAAATTAAAAAAATCTATGTTTTACATATAGATTTAAATAAATAAAGCTTGTAATATTTAATTCCATAAAAAAATTATGGTTTTATTTGTGCGGAAAAAATCGCCTATTTGTCAGCAAAAAATAATACGACTTTACTAATAAAATTAATGAGGTGTATAGATGGAATGGAATGAAAGTTACAATATTGGAATTGAGGTGATTGATCACCAGCACCGGCAAATTCTGGATTATATAAATACTTTGGAACAAGTTAAAAATACGGGGAAACGCGATAAAATCAAGGAAATTCTAGATGATTTAATTGACTATACCCAGTCACATTTCAGCTTTGAAGAAAATTTGCTGCAACAGGTAAATTATCAGTATTTACCTTCACATCGCGGTATTCACGAATTATTTGTCAAACGGCTCAATGATTATCGTCTGAGATTTGAACAAGGCGAGTCCATTGAAAAAGATTTATATCGTCTGCTATCTAAATGGCTAATTAACCATATTCAACATGATGATCAGGACTATGTCGATGCAGTACGTGACAATATGTTGAGTTACCTGCGAACGCAGGAAAAGAAAAAAGGCAAAGGCTGGTTTGCACGTTTCTTCAGTTAGGCATGCTGGGATGCAAACAAGGTTTGACCGCACATTTCAGTAATGGCCTGTAAGATCAGATGTTCAGGGTTCTCTCTGGACATCCCTTTAATAGCGGCATCAATCCGGATTAAAAGCTGTGGCCAGGTCAAAAAGCGTTGTGGACTCAAGCGACGCAAGGCCTGTTGATACAAGCTCACTTTTGTCTTCCAGATGCCGATTTGTAACGCATTTTGAGGTTGTTCAAACAATTGCATCAACAGACGCATTTCTTTGCTGATGCTCCACAAAATCAGGCTCATCGGTTCACCTGAAGCAATCAGATATTGAAAGATTTTGATAGATTGCAACAGGTTGCCATTTAGCAGGGCATCACTCAGGTCATAGGTACTGTAACGGGATTGGTCCTGCAAGCAGGCATACAGATGTTCAATCTGGATTATCTCTACTTCAGCAAAAGTATCAGCCACGCGCATCAGACTGTTTTTGGCTGCCAGTAAATTATGCTCATGATGCTGTTCCAGCCATTGCCATGCATCATTCGCCAGTTTAATGCCAAGCTTTTCTGCTTCAATACTGAGAATTTGCTGACGGTCTTTGGGATAATTTGCCACCAGTGAGACATTCACCCCATTGGCATCCATCACCTGAAAAAAGCTGGATTTCAGACTGTTGGCATCCTGCTTCGGCATGACCACCAAAAGCAGGTTATCGCTGTCTTGCTGTAGATAGCTTTTCAGCAGTTTTAGCCCGCTGGCATCCGGCTTGATATTGCCATGTACTTCAATTGCCAATTGTGTTGAAAATAGCGACAGGCTGTTTAAGGCATTAAAAACAGTTTTCCAGTCAGCGACCGAACTAATGTCATAGCGCTGACGTTCAATATCCTGCTTTTGCCAGGTGGAACGGAAGGCATCAATTAAATTCTGTTCTAATAGAGGCTCTTGACCATGCAATATCCAGGCACCGCGAGCTGCGTCGACACGTTTGAGGGCTTGCAGATAATCAAGTTTCATATGGCAGTCTTATTGAGCAGGTTGTGGTGGGGTATTTTGTTTGACTAATGGTAAGCGGTTTGATGAGATCTGACGTGCGATCTGCTGAGCCACATCATCAATAATCACATGATCCAGAAACTTTTGTTCCTGGTCATCAGTGTTTACTGTTTCAATGTCGTATTGATAAGAACGGGTGGCTACTACAGTTCGTGGTTCAGTGATCGGATTGCCTTGTGCATCTTCAATCTGAAACGTCACATTTAAGCGCAACAAGGTTTCGACCAGTTTACCATTCAGTTCCAGACGGCGAGGAGCATAATCCAAGACACGCAACACATATGCATTCGGTGCATTACTCAGTTGTATGCCTGCTGCACCCAGGTAAACCGCCAGTTTTTCTTGCAGTTCGTCAGTGTCGGGTGGTAAAGACAGGCTCATAACAGAGTAAGCAACAGGTGCGGAGCTCGGATTGGTTCCTTTCAGATGGAAGCCACAGCCGGTCAAGCCTGCACTCAGACCACAAGTTAAAACAATTGCTGCTAAACGTTTGCCCAAATGCATGTGTTGCCCTCTATGCTTCCCAAAGGGGAATATTTGAAATTCTGATCTGGATTGTAAAGTCAAAGCCCGTTGACTGGCAACGGGCTTTGTTTGGGAATTGTTTTTTAATCCCTACCTTTTTCTAGGTAAAGATTAAATCCCTCCAAACCTCCCTTTAAAAAGGGAGGCTTTCCCCCTCTTTTTTAAAGAGGGGCTAGGGGAGATTTTTAAACCACCAAGTTCACCAACTTATTCGGTACAACAATTTCTTTCTTGGTTGGACCGGTCAAGAATTGTTGAACTTCAGGTAATGCTTTTGCTTGAGCTAGGATGTCATCTTTAGATGCATCAACAGACACTTCTAGTTTGCCACGAAGCTTACCGTTCACCTGAACTACGATAGTTTGCGTATTACGTGTTAATGCAGACTCATCCACAGATGGGAACAATACTTTTTCCAATTCGATGCCAAACTGAGCCAATAATGTTTGACTTAAGTGCGGTGCAAATGGCGCAAGCAATGTAAGAAGCGTTGTAATAGACTCACGTGCAACCGCTACATCATTGTCATCTTTCGCTTCAAACTTGTTGTTCGCGTTTAGAAGTTCCATCATCGCTGCAATGGCAGTGTTAAATGCATGACGACGTTCGATGTCATCACCCACTTTTTGGATAGTTTCGTGTGTTTTACGACGCAAGTCTTGCGCAGCAGTTGAAAGCGCAGCTTTGTCGATAGTTGATGCGTTGTTGCCTTTTTCAAGGAAGCCAGTCGCCAAACGCCATACACGTTTCAAGAAGCGGTTAGCACCTTCAACACCTGCATCAGACCATTCAAGTGACTGATCTGGTGGAGCTGCGAACATCATGAACACACGTGCAGTATCTGCGCCGTATTGATCAATAATCGATTGTGGGTCGATACCGTTGTTTTTCGACTTCGACATTTTTTCTTGACCGCCAACGACAACGTCTTGACCATCTTCTTTGTATTTCGCAGAAGTGATACGACCTTTTTCGTCACGTTCAAGTTCGATATCGGCAGGGTTAAACCATGTTTTCTTACCTGATTCCGCTTCGCGGTAATACGTATCAGCCAGCACCATACCTTGGGTTAACAAGTTGGTGAACGGTTCATTGCCTTGTACCACACCTTCATCACGCATCAATTTGTGGAAGAAGCGTGCATAAAGTAAATGCAGAATCGCGTGTTCAACACCACCGATGTATTGGTTGACTGGAAGCCAGGTTTGACCCGCTTCAGGTTTCACCATACCGCCAGTAAAGTCTGGAGAAGCATAACGTGCGTAGTACCAAGAAGATTCTACGAAGGTATCCAGCGTATCTGTTTCACGACGGGCATCGCCACCACAGCATGGGCAAGTGGTTTCATAGAATTCAGGCATTTTGTTCAGTGGGTTACCTGAACCATCTGGCACAACATCAGTCGGAAGGACAACAGGAAGTTGATCTTCAGGCACTGGTACTTGACCACAAGTATTGCAGTTAATCATTGGAATTGGACAACCCCAATAACGCTGACGAGATACACCCCAGTCACGTAGACGGAATTGAACTTTTACATTGGCAAGTGCTTGAGGTTCCAGTTTTGCAAGGAAAGCATCAAATGCACCTTGGAAATCTAAACCGTCAAATTCACCTGAATTAACCAGTTTGCCGTCTTTAGAACCATACCATTCTTGCCACTCTGTCGCAGAGAATTCGGCATCGTCTGCGCCTTTGGCATCAATCACCTGTTTGATGGTCAGGCCATATTTATTGGCAAATTCGAAGTCACGTTCATCATGTGAAGGCACCGCCATCACCGCACCTGAACCGTAAGACATCAATACATAGTTCGCGATCCAAACAGGAACTTCTTCACCAGTCACAGGGTGTTTTACAGAAAGACCTGTTGCCATGCCTTTCTTCTCGGCAGTTGCAAGATCCGCTTCTGCCACTGAACCCATACGGCATTCTTCAATAAATGCAGCAAGTTCAGGATTGTTTTCCGCCGCTTTAAGCGCCATTGGGTGTTCGGCTGCAACTGCAACATAGGTCACACCCATTAATGTATCGGCACGTGTTGTAAAGACGGTTAAACCATCTGCATAGATTTCTGGATTTGCTGAAGGGAAGGTGATTTCCATACCCTGTGAGCGACCAATCCAGTTACGTTGCATGGTCAGAACTTGTTGGGGCCAGCCGTCTTTGAGCGTATCTAAATCATCAAGTAATTCTTGCGCATAATCAGTAATGCGGAAGTAATACATTGGAATATCACGTTTTTCAACCAACGCACCTGAACGCCAGCCGCGACCATTTTCAACTTGTTCGTTGGCAAGAACAGTTTGATCCACTGGATCCCAGTTCACAGTAGACAACTTACGGTAGATCAGACCTTTTTTATAAAGCTGAACGAATAACCATTGTTCCCAGCGGTAGTATTCTGGTGTGCAGGTTGCGAATTCGCGATCCCAGTCCACCGCAAGACCTAACTTTTTCAACTGATTACGCATGTAATCAATGTTTTCAAAGGTCCATTTTGCAGGAGCAACCTGATGCGCAATTGCTGCGTTTTCCGCAGGTAGGCCAAAAGCATCCCAACCCATTGGTTGAAGCACAGTTTCACCTTTTAAACGATGGAAACGGCTGATCACGTCACCAATCGTATAGTTACGCACATGACCCATATGCAGTTTGCCACTTGGGTAAGGGAACATCGAGAGGATATAACGACGTGGACCTTCTACAGTGTCGGCAACTTTAAAGGCTTTGCGAGATTCCCAGTCCTGCTGGACTTGAGGCTCAATCGCACTGGCTTGATATTCTGAGTCAATGTGAGTAGTCATATACGTAATACAAGAGAACGGTTAAAAAATTATGAGGCACAGCATAGCGCAAAATGCACCTAAAAGTGAATTTTGCACCCGCATTTCCCGAAGAAAAAATGACTGTTGTATAGAGGGATGCCTTATAAAGCGACTGCACGATTTTTAGATTGTTGCAATGCTTCATTGGCTTCGCGTTGCTGCTGGTCTTGATTCGCTGGAACTTGAGGTGATTGTTGCAGCTGTTCCTGAGTGATATTCTCGGTTTGTTCTACAGATTCAGCAGTTCTAGGCGGTGTTGGAGCTGAATTTTTCCAGCCATAGGTGTCTACTGTGGTGGCTTTCCTTGCGGATTTGGGTGGTGGGGTTTTGGTATAATGCGTGACACCTTTTGCATCGACCCATTTATGATACTCGATCGCGGAAGCGCTACTGCTACAAACGCTCAAAGAAACTGCACAACTCAGACTGAAGGCAGTTAAAAAAGATATTTTCATTGTTCTTGGGCCCCGTCTTTCTAGGCGTAAATTGCTGCAATCATTGTAATAATGTTTTCAATAGAAGTGATGGTTTTTTAGCTGTTTGATCACTGTTAATTGATGGCATAAATATCCTCTTGAATTTAAATACCGAGAGATAAATTTTCGTATACAAAATTTATTGATAAACCATTTGCTTTGATTTAATAAAAATTCATTCATTTTTTTTATATAAGACATATTAAAAATTTATAAAAATAAACAGTTAAGTATATGAATTATATTGAATTAATTAAGGTTGTAGGGAGCTAGGGGAATGACTACAAGCAGTGGTTGCTGTTAAAAACAGCAAATTTGAAGGCTATAAGCACAGATTGCCTGTTTTTTAAACTTGACTTTAAAGCCTGAAAACACAAGAATGCTGCAATAGTTTTATATGCCTTAGATCGATCACCCTTCGACTAAGAGTCATTTCATGCAGTGGGCGATTTCTCTAGCCGAGAAATTGAACAAAGCTAAGCAAAATATGTTTATCCCAACATGTTTTAGGTCTCGTATTGCTCGAACAGCGAAGAGATCAGATTTTTTTCCTATTGCTATGAAAACTATGAAATTTGTGTGCTATAACAGTGCAGACAGTTAACAAATGAAACACTGCAAATGCCTCCCATTTGTGCAGTGAATAATATTAGGGTGAATCACGTTGGAACTTCTATCTGGTGGTGAAATGCTCGTTCGCGCATTAGCGGATGAAGGCGTTGAACATGTTTTTGGATACCCAGGCGGCGCAGTACTACATATTTACGACGCGCTATTTCAACAAGACAAAATCAATCATTACCTCGTACGTCACGAACAGGCTGCCGGCCACATGGCAGATGCCTACTCGCGCGTGACAGGTAAAACCGGTGTTGTGCTGGTGACTTCAGGTCCGGGCGCAACCAATACGGTAACCCCAATTGCAACAGCCTATATGGACTCAATCCCGATGGTGATTTTGTCTGGCCAGGTTGCGAGTCATCTGATTGGTGAAGATGCGTTCCAGGAAACCGATATGGTTGGGATTTCCCGTCCGATCGTGAAGCATAGCTTCCAGGTGCGTCATGCCAGTGAAATTCCTGCGATTATCAAGAAAGCCTTTTATATCGCGTCCTCAGGTCGTCCAGGCCCGGTGGTGATCGATATTCCAAAGGATGCGACCAATCCTGCAGAAAAATTTGCTTACGAATACCCAGAAAAAGTGAAGATGCGTTCGTATCAACCACCGTTCCGTGGTCATTCGGGCCAAATTCGTAAAGCGATTGAAGAATTGATCAACGCTAAACGCCCCGTGATTTACTCTGGCGGTGGTGTGGTTCAGGGCAATGCTTCAGAACAATTGACAGAGCTAGCGCATTTATTGGGCTATCCAGTAACCAATACTTTGATGGGTCTTGGCGCATTCCCGGGTAATGATGAACAGTTCATCGGTATGTTGGGGATGCACGGCACTTATGAAGCCAACATGACCATGCACAATGCAGATGTGATTCTGTGTGTAGGTGCGCGTTTCGATGACCGTGTAACCAATAACCCTGCAAAATTCTGTCCAAATGCCAAAGTCATTCATATTGATATTGATCCGGCAACGATTTCAAAAACCATTATGGCGCATATCCCAATCGTGGGCGCTGTAGAGCCGGTATTGAATGAAATGCTGAACCAGTTGAAGCAGATGAATGTATCCAAGCCAAATCCTGAAGCGATTGCGGCATGGTGGAAACAGATCAATGAATGGCGCAAGGTTCATGGTGGTCGTTTTGAAGCGGGTACTAATGGCGTAATGAAGCCACAGCAAGTGGTTCAGGCATTGGACAAGGTAACCAATGGCGAAGCGATCATCACTTCTGACGTGGGTCAGCATCAGATGTTTGGTGCGATGTATTACAAGTACAAGCGTCCACGCCAATGGATCAACTCAGGTGGTCTAGGTACGATGGGTGTCGGTCTGCCATATGCGATGGCGGCGAAGCTTGCCTTCCCGGAGCAGCAGGTGGTGTGTATTACTGGTGAAGCATCGATTCAGATGTGTATCCAGGAACTTTCGACCTGTAAGCAATATGGTCTGAACGTCAAAATCCTGTGCCTGAATAACCAGTCTTTAGGGATGGTGAAGCAATGGCAAGATATGAACTATGAGGGACGTCATTCAAGTTCTTATGTAGATTCATTGCCTGACTTTGCAAAGCTGATGGAAGCTTATGGCCATGTCGGCATTCAGATTGACCATGCAGACGAGCTTGAATCCAAGCTCGAAGAAGCGATGGCAATCAATGACAAATGCGTATTTATTAATGTAATGGTTGACCGTACCGAACACGTATATCCGATGCTGGTTGCAGGTCAGTCGATGCAGGATATGTGGTTGGCGAAAGGGGAGCGCACGAAATGAGACATATTATCTCTGTACTCGTAGAAAACGAATCAGGCGCGCTTTCCCGCCTCGTCGGCTTGTTCTCACAGCGTGGCTATAACATCGAAACATTGAATGTTGCCCCGACTGAAGATCCAACACTTTCACGTTTGACATTGACCACCTATGGCGATGATCACAAGATTGAGCAGATCACCAAACAGCTTAACAAGCTGGTTGAGGTGGTTAAAGTGGTGGACCTGTCTGAAGGTGCACACATTGAGCGTGAATTGATGTTGATCAAAGTGAAAGCATTGGGTTCTTCTCGTGACGAAATCAAACGTACGGCGGATATTTTTCGTGGTCAGATCGTTGATGTAACACCAACGACCTATACCGTTCAAATCGCAGGGACTACTGAGAAAGTGGATGCGTTTATTGATGCACTTGCAGAACACACGATTCTAGAAGTGGTACGTTCTGGTGTATCCGGGATCGCACGTGGCGAAAAAGTTCTAACAATCTAAATTTTTAAATATTTCCTCATCTGTACAAGAAGAGGGGTCAGGCAATGTGAATTTAAGGGGCATTGCCTGATTTAACAGATAAACAAGCATTCAAGCGGAGACAGCAATGCAAATTTTTTACGATAAAGACTGTGACTTATCTATTATCCAATCTAAGAAAGTAGCGATTATTGGTTACGGTTCACAAGGCCACGCGCATGCGCTTAACCTCAAAGATTCTGGTGTTGACGTAACTGTTGGTTTACGTGCTGGTTCTACTTCTTGGAAAAAAGCTGAAAATGCTGGTCTTAAAGTTGCTGAAGTTCCTGCTGCTGTTGCGCAAGCTGACGTAGTGATGATCTTGACTCCAGACGAATTCCAGTCTCAACTTTATCGTGATGTAATTGAGCCGAACATTAAAGAAGGTGCTACTTTAGCATTTGCTCACGGCTTCTCTGTTCTTTACAACCAAGTTGTTCCACGTGCTGACTTAGACGTAATCATGGTTGCACCTAAAGCACCTGGTCATACAGTGCGTTCTGAATACCAACGTGGTTCAGGTGTTCCTGACCTTATCGCGATTCACCAAGATGCTTCTGGTAACGCTCGTAATGTTGCACTTTCTTATGCTTCAGGCGTAGGTGGCGGCCGTACAGGTATTATCGAAACTTCATTCCGTGAAGAAACTGAAACTGACCTATTCGGTGAGCAAGCAGTTCTTTGTGGTGGTGCAGTTGAATTGGTTAAAATGGGCTTCGAAACTCTTGTTGAAGCTGGTTATGCGCCTGAAATGGCATACTTCGAATGTCTACACGAACTTAAATTGATCGTTGACTTAATGTTCGAAGGCGGTATCGCGGACATGAACTACTCAGTATCTAACAACGCTGAATATGGCGAATATGTAACGGGTACTGAAGTAATCAACGAACAATCTCGTGAAGCGATGCGTAATGCGCTTAAACGTATTCAATCTGGCGAATACGCGAAGATGTTCATTAACGAAGGTGCTTTAAACTATCCTTCTATGACTGCTCGTCGTCGTCAAAACGCGGCTCACGGTATTGAAGTAACTGGTAACAAGTTACGTGCGATGATGCCTTGGATCCAAGCGAACAAGATTGTAGATAAAGAAAAGAACTAAGGTTTCGTGCCTTAAAAAGAGGAAAGCAGCGCTTTCCTCTTTTTTCGTACCTTGGATCCAAGCAAACAAAATCGTTGATAAAGAGAAAAACTAATTTCTCGTATCAATTGATTTTGAATGCGAAAAACCCACTCTTTTAGAGTGGGTTTTTTTAAAACCTAACATTGCGTGTCTTTTGCTTCATGCAAAGCAATGCTTTTTGATAGTGAAAGAGAAGCCTTTTTTTATTTCATATTAAGTAAGCGAAAGCAAGATGAATTAAAATAATAAAATTTTTAAATAAGGTTGTAATAAATTAATTGAGAAGTAGCTATTATCTTGATTAATTCAAGTGAATAATGATTAAACTGAGGATGATGAAATAAAATCGCGTATTTGACTTTTTAATTAAAAAATCATTTGAGATTTAATATTACTTGGTTAGAATTACTAGGAGAGCAAGAAGCCAATATTTTAAAACTAGATTTTATTTGAAAACTAATTAAAAAATATCTCTGTAATAAAAATTTATATTGGATTTAATTGTAAATTGTAAGACTTTGTAAAATTTAAAAATGAGATTAATATAGTCAGATATTTTTATTTAAAATAATATAAATATCAATATCTTATATTTTTTAAATAAGATTCTGAGAAAATCATTCTTATATATAATATATAAACATAAGTTTAACAGGATTATAGCTGTTTTATATATATCCTTGTAAAAAAAGAATTTTTAATAAAAATTTAAAAAATATAGTATAAGCAAATGTAGTGTGAATAATAGAGCTTCTATATGTTTTTTAATGAATAATAATAAGATGGCTGCACGCCTACAGTAACATTACTCATAATAACAAGAGTCCAAAATGTAAGCGTAAAACTTAATAAATATATTCTTCCAAAAAGGAATGGAGCATACTTATGAATAAAATAACTCAAGCAGTATTAGCCACCGTAGTATTGAGCTTTGGTTTAGGTTCAACAGCAGTTTATGCAAATCAGACTGCAGGAAAACCAGGTTCCCAAACACCACATAAGCCAGGCAAACATGGATGTGGAGATAAGTGTGACGGAAAAATTGACATTGTCCTGGAAGTTCCAAGACATTGTGATTTGGATGTGGAAACACCACAATTGACGCTTGCGCAAACAACGGGAGGTAACTGGAGCGATGCAGGTTTCTTTAATGTAAGCACAAATGCTCCTTATCGATTAAATATTAATGCACCAAATAATTTGCGCAGTGGCCAGAACTCTGTACCTGTATCTGTGACAACTACACGTGGTGGACGGGCTTATTCTGGAGCTCAATCAAGTACTAAGGGGCAAGCTCATCGTTGGGATGTAGCAGCTACAGTGGCTGGTAGTGCGATTGCAGCAGCTGATGCTGGTACTTATCGTGGCACATATAATGTCGAAGTTCGATTCTAATAATAAGAAACTTACTCTTAATAAGTATTGAACGGATAGGAGGTGTGTGAATCATCTCCTATTTTAATAATTTTTTTATTGAATAATAACTATAATAAGTTTTTGGAGTAAAAAATGCATAAAAAAATAATTGGATTTTTATTATTATTGTTATGTAGTGCTACTCTCTCTGCAGGAATAAAGTTTAGCCCAATCCAGTTATATATTGAAAATTCTAAAAAACAGAGAAGTACAACGGTTAATATTGAGAGTACAGGGTTAAAATATTCAAAAATATATGAAATTTCAGCATTTAAATGGCAACAGAATGAAAGGGGGGATGATGTTCTCGTCGAAGATAAAACATTATTATTTAATCCAAGAACCTTTGAGTTAAAACCGGAAAGTAAGCAGATAGTCCGGATCGGATTTAGTCAGCCACTTACAGGTACTGAAAAGCAGCAAGCATGGAGAGTTATTTTTAAAGAAGTTACACCTGTAGAAGACACTTCATCGATCAACTTTTTATTTAATTTTTCCTTGCCGCTTTTTACAGAAAAACACTCAGCACCACAACTTAATGTAAATCTGGAAAAGGTAAATGGTTTAGCTTATTTGAAAGTGGGAAATAAAGCCAAATCACATGCAAAAATTGTAGAGGTTATAGTATTAGATAATCTGAATAATGAAGTATTAAAAAAAGATTTTACCCAATATGTTTTGAGTGGAAATGAAATTAAATTTGAAATTGGGGAAATAAAAACTACTGGAAATCTGAAGTTGAAAATAAAAGTAGAAGAATATGGGGAATATTTAGAATACCCTATCAGTGCTTAGAACGGATTGGCAAAAGAATAAAAATAGTCAAAGGAAGTGCTATGAGAGCCACTAAAATTCTTATGATGATAGTCTGTGGTATTGGGGTGACGCCTGTAAAAGCAAATACTAGTCCGGTACAAGGCCAGACAAAAGATCCGGAGATGTTAATCGTAAATATATGGATAAATGGCCTGGATTATAAAACTGAAGCAATTACTTTCACGGAGGACAGGAAAAAATTTATTGAATGTGAATCCTTGCATAGTTTAGGAATTAAAGTAGAAAATTTTCAACGCCATTTAAAGAAAAAAGATTTCTGTTTAATCACTCAAACAGGAATTACAGTCGAGGATGACTATAGCCTTCAGGCAATTAAAATTAATTTTCCAGTCAGCTATTTTGAAGATCAGGCTTATGATCTAGAAGTATTGCAGCCTGCAAAGGCGGATTTTGGGGGATTCATTAACTATAATTTATTCTACAGTAGAGATAGTCGTGATCAGGAATTTAATACATTTTCAGAAGTTGGAGTATTTAAAGATTACTGGTTATTTAAAAATGCCTTTTTATATCGGAATGAACCTGAAGGCCAAGAAAAGAAATTCTTAAGAGTAAGAAGTAGTTTGGACTTTGAATTTCCTGATAGGTTTTTAAGATTAACACTAGGGGATACTACCAGTCCTTATAACACTTTAAATAGTTCTTTTCGTTTTGGGGGTTTAAGTCTTGGGACCATTTATACTGATCGTCCAGATTTTGTTTATTGGAATATCCCTGCTTTGAATGGCAGTGCCAGCCTGCCTTCAACTGTAGATTTATATATTAATGGCATAAATTTATATAAAGATTCAGTTGTACCAGGTAATTATAATCTGCCTGCAGGCTCAATTGTAAATCAGGCAGGTGATGCGCAAATTGTGGTGGAAGATATTTTAGGGAATAAAACAGTTAGAAGCTTCCCTGTATATATTAATAACCGTTTATTAAAGCCTAGACTCAATGAATATAATATTTCTTTGGGAAAGCTAAGATATAATTATGATTATGTTGATGATGATTATCGCGAGTTTTTTACTAAACTGTTTTTCCGTAGAGGACTTAACTTTTCAACTACCTTGGGTGGAGATCTTTTATATAGTGAGAAAGTAAGTAACTTTGACTTGTTATGGACCCAAGGGGTGAGTAAGTATTTTTTGCTGGATACGGCATTTTCAGTAAGTAAAGATGATAAGGAAAACCAGCGGGGCTATGCAGGATCTGTTGCCATAACACGGGATTTTGAAAACTGGTCATTAGGGATTAATAGCCGGTATTTTACTAAAAAATATGAATACTTAAGTGAGGATGATTACAGTTCTAATCTTAAAACTTCAGATATTATCTATTTTAATTTTTCTAATTTAAAAATTATTGACAGTTTAAATCTCAGTTATATTCAGCAGTCAAGTTACGCTACTGAAGATTTTTTCGAAGATGATCGTAAAATTTTTGATATTAGAGCATCAAAAAAACTAACAGATAATTTATATACAAGTTTTGGTTTTTTCAAAGATTTTGGAGATGGTGATGATGGAGGGTTTAACATTGCTTTTTCTTATGATTGGGAGGGGAAAGGTCAAATCTATCTAGATCATGATACTGATAATAATGAAACTGGCTTAAGTTATAGTAGAAGAACCATGACCCAAAATGGTTTTGATTATATTCTCGGAGTAAATCAGCGCGATAATGAAGTTAATTATAATGCCTACGGTTTATGGAAAACCAGCATCGGGAATTTGCAGCTGTCACACGATGAGTTTGAAGACCAGCGCAATTCACAGGCCGTGTTTGACGGGGCCTTAGTTTGGCTGGGGAATAAGGTAGCATTTACCAAATATGCAGATAATGCCTTTGCATTGGTCAATGTAGATCAGCATCCAGAGTTAGATATCTATCGCTCTGCTACTTTGGTAGGAAGTACCAATAATAACGGTTATATGTTTATACATAATATTATCCCTTATATTAATTATGATATTTCTTTTGACCATAACCAATTGTCGATGGAAGAAACTTTTACACATTCTTCCAAGAAAATAATTGGCCTGGATCAACGCGGATATAAATTAGATTTCCCTATTCATAAAACCAAGCGGATTCCATTAAGAATAAAAGACTTTAAACAAAATAATTTAATAGCAGGTTCAGAAGTGGTGGTTGAGGGCTTAAGCAGTGATCCATCTTTTGTGGACAGTCAGGGGATTGTCTATTTATATCTGATTCAACCCGGACAATACCGGCTTAAAATAAAAACACAAGGTGGCCAGCAATGCCAGGCTCAATTGATTGTTCCTCAAAATCAATTTCAAAATTCAGAAAATCAAATTTTGGAAACCATATGCAGATAGGTGTAAAAATGAAAAAACTTTTTTTATTTATTCTAGTGAGCATGGGGGGGATTGCGAATGCCCAACATTGCTCAATTGATGGATTTACGAATCCGGAATTACGTCTGGCGAGTTACCAGCGTAGTCAGTCCGCCACTTCATTTAATATTTCATGCGATACTGGCTATTCGATCCTGTTTAATAGTCAGAATCTGGTCAGTTCAAGTGGTGTGAGCTATGTTTCCAATGGCCCTTATAAATTACGTACCAAATTAAATTTGAGTGGTGCCAACAGTAATTTGTGGGGGGTGAGGCTCAATCAGGGGGCAGCCCAGCGACAAAAATACATTGTTTCAGTTCAGCTTGAGGATAATCCTTTAAATGGAGTTCCCGCAGGCAGATACAGCGATCGGGTTTCGATAGATATTTCCTTCTAATTTTCACAGGCTGTTGCTCTTGAAATAAAATCATAACTGGTGCACTTCATTTGAGGTGGGCATCAGGTTGAAATACAGATTTATATAAAAATGCGTCCCTATGGCGAGTGAGATGAAGTTGATAGAGATTTATTTATTGATCCGCTTAATAATTTTAAAAATAATCCTCTTTTTCTTTTCTTTTTATGATTCATGAGTTGGTCATATCTTTTGCTTATAGTGGATCAAATATACAAATAAAATAGGTGCGAGATGCAGCCCATGTCCATCTCAGAATTATTAAAGCAACAGCCTGTTATGCAAAAATCCGGTTTGATTTAAAACAACAACGTAAACAGGCTACTCATGACAAAATGGTCTTAGATGATCTGACCCGTTCCCGTTTGAAAATTGCCATTGTTACTGAAACCTGGCCTCCTGAAATCAATGGTGTTGCCCATGCGTTATTACAACTTTGCAAAGGATTGCAAAAGCAGGGACATAAGATTTTATTAATTCGTCCTGAACAACATCACGTCTGTACCGAATTCAAACCATATAACGAATGTTTGGTTAAGGCACATTGCATTCCCAAGTACAGCAATTTGCAGTTTGGCAGACTACAATTCCTGAAAATTCATCAAGCTGTTGAAGCTTTTGCACCGGATATTATTCATATTGTGACTGAGGGACCTTTAGGATTAGCGGCTCAGCAGCTTGCAAAATTTCATAAAATTCAAGTATCTAGAGGATTTCATTCGTCATTTCAGGAGTTCAGCCGGTTTTTTGATCTGGTTTTTTTGCTTAAACCCATTCAGGGCTATTTAAAGTGGTTTCATAACAATACTGACTTAACCTGTGTCCCAAGTCGGGATACTGCTCAAGCCTTAAAGCAGTTTGACATATCCTGTCCAGTGGCAATCGTAGGCAGAGGTGTTGATCCAGATACATTTTCACCAAAGTGGCGCTCATCGGATTTGCGTTATGCTTGGGGAGTCTCAGGCGATACCCGTGTGATGCTGTATGTTGGGCGGCTCTCGCCTGAAAAGGAAATTGACGTGCTGATCAAAACCTACTTTGTTCTGCGCCAGCTTCACCAGCAAGATATACGTTTGGTGATTGTGGGAGATGGACCAGACCGGACCCGACTGCAACAGCTGAATCAGGATGGCAGCATTCTTTTTACTGGCAGCTTAACCGGGAAAAACCTGTCTGAAGTTTATGCCAGTGCCGATGTGTTCTGTTTTGCCAGTCAGGTAGAGACCTTTGGAAATGTGGTGCTGGAAGCGATGGCCAGTGGCTTACCGGTGATTGCTTATGATTATGCCTGTGCAAATTTACATGTGCGGCATGGTCAAACAGGATGGTTAAGCAGGCTTGGCAACCAGCAGGATTTTATCCAGCAGTTGCTTGGATTGCCTGATCTGCACAGATTGCGACAGATGGGCGTACAAGCACGTAAAAAGGCAGAAACGGTCGGCTGGCAGTATCCTGTCCGGCAGTTTGAACAAGCATTGTATTCACTGGTACGGCATCAGGAATACAATATATAAAACAAGAAAGGAGCAACAGTGTGAAACTCCAGAATGTAAAAATTAAGTTTTTGGAAATTGATTTAAAAGGCTGTGTCTATCTGAATCATTTTTCGCATTCAGCACGAATTGCTACTTTTTTTAAAATCATTAGTCGCTTAGGGAATGGCGCATTTTGGTATTTCATGCTGTTACTGGTTTGGATCATGCAAGGCCTGATCTATACCTTACAGATTGTTTATTTGATTTTGGGAAGCACCGTAGCGACTATCATTTACAAGATGCTAAAAATTAAAACGGTGAGACCACGTCCTTATCAGGTGCATCAAGTCATCCGTCTGGGTGAACATCCCCTGGATCATTTTAGTTTTCCCTCCGGGCATACCTTGCATGCTGTCATGGCAACCACTGTTTTAGGCTATGTCGCCCCTTTATTGCTGATGCTGATGTTGCCTTTTACAGTTCTAGTCGCAGTGTCCAGAATGGTATTGGGCTTGCACTATCCAAGTGATGTGGTGGTTGGGGCTATTCTGGGTGGTATGATGGCAATTGCCATTGTGCTGACTGCACCTTATTTAAATATTGTGTTGTAAAAATAAATGAAAGCCGGGACAAAGGCTCGCAGATTTTCACAGATTTGTTAAAGTACAGCATCAAAGCAATTATGGTGAGAAATAGAGATGGGTTTACGTTGGACAGATACTCTCGATATCGCGATTGAACTCTACGAAGCGCATCCTGATGTGGACCCGCAGTGGGTTCGTTTTACCGATTTACATGCCTGGGTATGTGCCTTGCCTGAATTTGAAGATGATCCGACCAAGTCGACTGAAGGTCTGCTGGAAGCTATTCAAATGGCATGGATTGACGAGGCACGCTAAGCCCTCATCTTAAAAAAGCATTTTTTTACAGATGAAAAGCAGAAAAATGCGCATTATCTCGGTATAATGCGCCAAAATTTCATGTCAACAATTGACTTAAGGAGCCATCATGGCTATCGAACGTACTTTATCTATCGTTAAACCAGACGCAGTTGCTAAAAACCACATCGGCGACATCTTTGCTCGTTTTGAAAAAGCTGGTCTTCAAATTGTTGCAACTAAAATGAAACATTTGACTCAAGCTGAAGCTGAAGGCTTCTACGCTGAGCATAAAGAACGTGGTTTCTTTGCTGACCTAGTTGCATTCATGACTTCTGGTCCAGTTGTTGTTTCAGTTCTTGAAGGCGAAAATGCTGTTCTTGCTCACCGTGACATCCTTGGCGCGACAAATCCTAAAGAAGCTGCTCCTGGTACAATCCGTGCAGATTTCGCTGTAAGCATCGACGAAAATGCTGCTCACGGTTCTGACTCTGTAGCATCTGCTGACCGCGAAATTAACTACTTCTTCGCGCAAACTGAGATTGCTCCACGTACTCGTTAATTCGCAGTATTCAAGCCAGATAAGTGTTATTATACTTATCTGGTTTTTTTATTCTCTGAATAATTCTTTGCTCACATATTGAGCTTCTCCTTTCATCTTTAGGCATGGTTTAGGTAATACACATGAGTACTGAAGTCGTCGCTGTATCTGCAGTTTCAGCTGCACAGCAACCATCTCCGTCCACTCCGGCACAGCAAAATGCTGTAGAAAAAGTGAACCTACTCGGCATGTCTCGTCCGCAAATGGAGAAATTCTTTGAGGATATGGGTGAGAAGAAGTTTCGTGCCGGGCAAGTCATGAAATGGATTCACCAGTTCTTCGTGACCGATTTTGCTGAAATGACCAATATTTCCGGCAAACTACGTGAAAAACTGGAAAAGATTTGTGAAATTAAAGCACCGGAAGTGGTGCATAAAAACTATTCCAAAGATGGAACCCGTAAATGGGTATTCCGTGTTGGCGATGGTGAAGGTTCTCTTGTTGAAACGGTACTGATTCCTGCTGAACATCGCAGTGGTTTACGTCGCACTTTGTGTATTTCTTCACAAGTGGGCTGTGCACTGGACTGTTCATTCTGTTCGACCGGTAAACAGGGTTTTCAGCGCGATTTGACCCAGGCGGAAATTATCGGTCAGCTCTGGATGGCGAATTATTCCTATATGGAAGATGTGCCTGTACTTGAGCGTGAACGTTCAGTCACAAACGTGGTGATGATGGGCATGGGCGAGCCATTGCTCAACTACGATGCAGTATTGAATTCAATGCGCATTATGCTGGATGACTTTGCATACGGCATGTCAAAACGTCGTGTGACTTTATCGACTTCTGGTGTGGTGCCGAAAATCGATCAGATGGTCAAAGATATTGACGTGGCGCTGGCTATTTCATTGCATGCGCCAAATGATGAACTGCGTAACGAGCTGGTGCCGATCAATAAAAAATATCCGCTTGAGCAGCTGATTGCTGCATGTCAGCGTTATATTGCCAAAGATGGGAATGAAAGTTCACGTAAACATGTAACGATTGAATATGTGATGTTAGATGGCGTGAATGACCATCCTGAACATGCGCAGCAAATGATTAAGCTGTTGAAGAATTTGCCAAGCAAGATTAATTTGATTCCTTTTAATCCGTTCCCGCATGCGCCATATGGCCGCTCAAGCCGCAACCGGATTATTTCTTTCCAAAAAACTTTGTCTGATGCCGGTTTTGTGTGTACGATTCGTCAGACACGCGGTGATGACATTGATGCCGCGTGCGGACAGTTAGTCGGACAAGTTGCTGACCGTACCCGTCGTGCGGAACAGTGGAAAAAGAAAATTGCGCAATCGAATGAGATCATGCGCTCACAAGGATAATAAGAGGTCGCCAGTTGAGAAATCTAACATCAAAGTTTGCTTTGATTTCAACAGTATGTGTGTCTTTGGTTTTAGTCGCGTGTCAGACGCCAGATCTGGGTCAGAAAGACCCTGAAAAGGCCACCAAAGTCCGTACCCAATTGGCGGTAGAATATCTGAGAACAGGTGACCTGGATGCAGCCAAACGTGCGCTGGATCAGGCACTTGAGACTACTCCGCGTGATTCTCAAGCAAATATGATGATGGGCGTGCTACTGCAACAGGAAGGTAGTAAGCTTAATCTCGAAAAAGCAGATCATTATTTCAAGCGCGCGATTTCGGCCGATCCGAAAAATGCGCAGGCGCGAAATAATTACGGCACCTATTTATATCAGCTTGAACGCTATAATGATGCGATCGAGCAGTTTCAAATTGCTGGTGCCACGTTGGGTTATGATCAGCGATTCCGCGCACTGGAAAATATGGGGCGGATTTACCTGAAACTGGGTGATACAGCAAATGCTGAAAAATCATTCAAACAGGCGCTGCAAGCCAATCGCGATTCTTATATTTCAATGTTAGAGTTGGCAGAAATATTTTATTTAAACCAGCAGTTCCCGGCGGCGACACAAATGTATCAACAGTTTGTGCGTGGTGTGGGGCAGAAAAATCAGGGTGCCCGTGCACTCTGGATTGGCATTCGCACTGCGCGTGCCGGAGGTGATCAGTTGGGTATGCAGGTATTGGTCAACCAGTTACGTGCACTCTTTCCTGAAAGCCAGGAATACCAACGTTATTTGCAATTACAGTACAGTACTGAGGCCGTATGGAAGTAAATCCTAATTCACCATCGAATCATTCGAGCGTAGCTCCAAATGCGTTAGGAAATATTCAACGTCCGGGCGAGTACTTGCGCCAGATTCGTATCAATCAGCAACGCAATCTGGAAGATGTAGCGAAAGAGCTGAATATTCCGCTCAAAACCCTGACTGCACTGGAACAGGACGAATATAAGTCTTTGCCTGAAGCGACCTTTATTAAAGGTTATTACCGGACTTATGCCAAATTTCTGGGTGTTGATGCTTCAAGCATTATTCAGCGTTTTGATGAAATTTATACCAATGATACCGGGTTGCTGCCGAATCATGCCCTGAACAATTCTCCTATTAAAATTATGGGGAAATTGCCAGGCTCCAAGCGGGACCGCAATCGTAAGTGGTTAAAGCGCATTTTTATTACGCTGGTAGTGCTACTGATTTTGGGTGCACTTTTTGCCATGATTCAGAACTGGTCGAGCAGTAATTCACAAAATAGCAGTGAAGTCTCTGGAGTGGGCGCTTCTAATGTCGAGATTCTGAATCTGGATACAGGTAACGCGCTTTCGGGTGACCAGCTGAAACTTGAGTTTAAGCGTCCGACCTCTGTGCATATTGTGGACTCGGCAGGCAATGTTCTGGCAACTGGCCGTCAGGCATCAAGCTTGCAGCTGAATGGTGAAGCACCATTCCAGATTCGTCTGGATGATGCATCGGCTGTATCGCTCAGTTTGAATAATGAAAATATTTCATTGTCACCCTACACTGTGAACGGAAAAGCAGAATTCCGTTTATCACCTTAACAGATCAAGAGTAGAGCAGAACAATGATCGTAAATCCAATTAAACGTCGTCCAACACGTAAAATTCGTGTGGGTTCAGTTTATGTGGGTGGTGATGCACCAATCAGTATCCAGTCCATGACCAATACTGAAACCTGTGATGTGGCAGCTACGGTTGCACAAATCCAGCGCTGCGTCGATGCTGGTGCAGACATCATGCGGGTTTCTGTGCCAACGATGGAAGCGGCGGCGGCATTTGGTGAAATTCGCAAGCAGGTCAATGTGCCTTTGGTCGCCGATATTCACTTTGATTATAAAATTGCTTTGGCAGTTGCCGATTTGGGTGCAGACTGCCTGCGTATTAACCCGGGCAATATCGGTTCTGAAGCGAAAATTCGTGAAGTCGTGGCCGCAGCACGTCATAACGACATTTCCATGCGGATCGGTGTTAATGCCGGCTCCCTGGAAAAAGATATTCAAAAGAAATATGGCGAGCCGACAGGTCAGGCATTGCTTGAATCTGCGATGCGCCATATCGATATTTTAGACCGTCTGGATTTCCAGGAATTCAAAATTTCAGTCAAAGCATCGAATGTGTTCCTGACCATGGATGCGTATCGTTTGCTGTCACAGCAAATTGATAATCCGCTCCATCTGGGTGTCACAGAAGCGGGTATTTACCGTACCGGTTCGGTTAAATCTGCGATCGCTTTGGGCGGCCTGCTGATGGAAGGCATTGGGGATACTATGCGTATTTCCTTAGCTGCCGAGCCTGAAGAAGAAATTAAAATTGGTTTTGATATTCTGAAATCGCTGGGTTTGCGCTCCAACGGGATTAACTTCATTGCCTGCCCAAGCTGTTCACGTCAGGAATTTAATGTGATTTCAGTGATGCAGCAACTTGAAGAGCGTTTAGAAGATATTCGTACCCCAATGGATGTTTCTGTCATTGGCTGTAAGGTCAATGGGCCGGGCGAAGCCAAAGAAGCGGATATTGGTGTAGTGGGTGCAAGTCCACGTTCACTGGTGTACCGTAATGGTGAAAAGAGCCATTTAATTGACACGAATCAATTGGTTGATGAAATCGAAACCATGGTTCGTCAACGTGTTTCCGAGCTTGAAGAAGCTAAATCTAAAGAAATTATTCGTACAAGTTTTCCTGAGTAGATCATGAGTTCAATCGTCGCAATCAAAGGTTTTAATGACATTCTCCCAACGCAAACCCCAGCTTGGAGACGTCTTGAACAGCATCTATCCGGTTTGATGGATGCCTATGGCTATCAACAAATCCGTTTGCCTATCGTAGAACAGACCAATCTGTTTAAACGTTCGATTGGTGATGCAACCGATATCGTTGAAAAAGAAATGTATACCTTCCTCGACAAGGGTAATCCGCCTGAGTCGTTGACGCTGCGTCCTGAAGGGACGGCGGGTTGTGTGCGTGCCATGCTGGAGCATAACCTGCTGCGCGGTGCGACGCCTCGCGTCTGGTATATCGGACCCATGTTCCGTTATGAAAAACCGCAAAAAGGCCGTTACCGTCAGTTTCACCAGTTTGGTGTAGAAACCTTTGGTGTGGCAACGCCAGATATGGATGCAGAACTGATTCTGATGACGGCGCGTCTGTGGAAACGTATGGGTGTGGCAGACAAGGTTCAGCTTGAGTTAAATACACTCGGTGAGTCGGATGAGCGTGCAGCATATCGTGCGGCACTGGTTGAATTTCTGGAGTCGCATAAAGCGGATCTGGATGAAGATTCTCAGCGTCGTCTGACCACCAATCCACTGCGTATTCTGGATTCTAAAGATGCCAAAACACAAAGCATCTTGGAAAATGCACCGAAACTTCATGATTTTATGGGTGAAGAAACGCTGGCGCATTTTACCCAGTTACAACAGTACTTGACCGATGCAGGCATCAGTTTTGTGATCAATCAAAAACTGGTACGTGGTCTGGACTATTACAACAAAACTGTTTTTGAATGGACCACAACCCATTTGGGTTCACAGGGTACGATCTGTGCCGGTGGCCGTTATGACGGTCTGGTGGGGCAACTTAAAGGCAAGCCTGATCAATCTGTCCCTGCTGTTGGTTTTGCCATGGGGATTGAACGTTTATTGCTTCTGCTGGAACAGGTTGAAGACAATACCCCAACACGTGATTGTGAAGTATTCCTGGTGGCTGAACCGGCTGCTCAAGGTAAGGCTTTGGTTATTGCGGAGCAGATTCGGGATCAGCTGGAAGCAGCGGGCAGTCAGATTCGACTGAAAGTGGGCTCACAGGGTTCAATGAAATCGCAAATGAAAAAGGCCGATCAGGCAGGTGCTTTATATGCAGCGATTTTAGGGGAACGTGAACTGGAAGCTCAGGCATTTACCGTGAAAGAGCTGGCAACTGCAGAGCAATCGAATGTGCCATTTACGGACTTCGTTGCATTTTTTAGTACTAAAATTTCTTCAAAATAATCGATAAAACATTAGGAAAAGGGTAATCTCATGAGCGCAATGAGTGGTGATGAACAGTTTGAAAGCTTGAAATCCTTTACGAAGAAATATGGTTCTTCGATGATTACCGGGATTTTAATTGCGCTGATTGCCTTTTTCGGATGGGAATATTGGCAGAAGAAAAACCTGGCAGAGTCGCAAATGAACACTGCTAGAGTTCAGCAGTTGATGGATGATGCACAGGCATCGAAAGGCGAGGGTTTTACTCAGCTGTCTGAAACTGCAGATAAAATTGTCAAGGAAGCCCCTGATTCAGCGCAGGCGATTCAGACTCAGCTGGTGATGGCAAAACTGGCTTATGATAAAGAAGATTATGCTGCGGCTGAGAAAGCGCTACAGAAAGTTGAAAACTCGAAAGTAGACGATAAAGGCCTGGTTCAGGTAGTCAAACTTCGTCTGGCTTATGCACAATTGGCGCAGAAAAAATATGATGCGGCATTAGAAACTTTAGAAGCAGTGACTGAGCCTGCATTCAAAGCAACTGCTGATGAAGCTCGTGGCGATATCTATGTTGCCAAAAATGATATTGAAAATGCTAAAAAAGTATATCAAAGTGCATGGGATGCTTTGATTGAACGTAAAGAAGAACGTCAGATTTTACAGATGAAGCTCGAAAGCGTAGGCGTATTGGTCGATGATCCGGAAATCGAACGCCCAATTATAGAAACACAAGCGGAAGAAGCTGAATGAATAGAAAATACAAAATTACCTGTGCCTTGACTGTTTTAACGCTTGCACTGGCTGGCTGTGCAGGTAAAACCAATAAAGTTCCAGAAGTAAAACCGAATCCACTTCCAAAACTGACCCAAGCCAAAACACTGGTGCCCGTATTTTCCACTAGTGTGGCTGCGACAGAGGCTGCCAATCCATTGCGTTTACGTCTGGATGCAGACAATGGCGTGGTTTTTGCGATAGATCCAAAAGGTGAAGTTTCTGCTTTTAATGGCAAGCAGCGTCTGTGGCAGAAAAAAGTCAGCAAAGATGGTTTAAGTTCCGGTGTGGAAGCAGCTGAGGGAATCGTTGTTGTCGGTAACCAGAAAGGCCAACTGTTTGCGCTGGATCAGCAAACCGGCGAGCAAAAATGGACTGCGCAATTGACCGGTGCCTTACTGGCCCCTTCATTAATTCATGCCGGGCGTGTCATTAGCGTGAGCAATGACGGTACTGTGTATGCGCATGAAATCGCGACAGGCGCACAAGTCTGGACTTATAATTTGCCTAATGTACAATTCAGCCTGCGCGGCATGGCTGCACCGGTTGCATTAGATGCGCGTAATGTGCTGATTGGCTCTTCCAATGCTTACATCTACGTGCTGGATGCCTTAAGTGGTATACCGAAATTACAGCGCCGTGTAGCAGTGTCTGACGGGCGTTCTGATATTCAGCGTCTGGTGGATATTGATGGTGAACCAGTGGTTGCAGGCCAGTTTGTGGTGACTACTAGCTATCAAGGTCAGGTGACTGTACTGGATTTAGCTTCACAACAGGTAGTCTGGAGTGAAGATGCCAGCAGTATCCAGCGTCCAGAAGTTGTGGGCAATGGCGTATTTGTGGCGCAAACTGATGGCAAAATCAAAGCCTTTGAGATTACTTCAGGTCAACTTCTTTGGGAAAATGACCAGTTGCTGAATCGCAAGTTAAGTAACCCGGTGATGCTGGGTACTGATCTTGTAGTTGGCGATCTGGATGGCGTTTTGCACCTGATTGATCCGCGTACCGGACAGATTACCGGTCGTGCAAAAACTTCTGGAGAAGTGCGTAACTTACGCGTCATCGACAACCAGCTGTATGTTTCCACACGCAAGGGCGCATTAAGCATTTGGCAGAACCGTTAATTTTAACGAGCCTTATGCTAAACTAGCCACAACCGTATTTTTTGAACGCGGGGTGATTGAAAAATCAATGCCCCGTGTTTTTATTTAGGGTATTTACCCCTTATATCTTCCTATGCTTTCTGATGTTCAGGCTACTTTGACGCCTGATATTAAATAAAGGTTACTCTATGAAACCCGTAATTGCGCTCATTGGTCGTCCGAACGTCGGAAAATCAACGCTGTTCAACCAGATTACCAAGAGCCGTGACGCATTGGTGGCAGACTTTGCCGGTCTGACACGCGACCGTAAATATGGCGATGCTACCTATCAAAATAAATCTTTCATTGTGGTCGATACTGGCGGTATTGGCGAAAATGAAGGTGGGATTGACTCCTACATGGCAGAGCAGTCCAAGACTGCCATTCATGAAGCTGACATCATCATTTTTGTGGTGGATGCGCGTGCCGGATTGCTGGCATCTGATGAACAGATTGCCCGTGAATTGCGTACTTTAGGCAAAAAAGTCTTTCTGGTTGCCAACAAAGTTGATGGTGTACATGCTGAAGCTGCCCTGGTTGAATTCTACAAACTGGGTATGGGCGAGCCGTTACAAGTCGCAGCCAGCCATGGTCGTGGTGTCCAGCAAATGCTGGAAGATGTACTTGCCGATGTACCGGAAGATGAAAATCCGGAAGAGCATGACAAAAACACGGGTCTGCGTTTAGCGATTATTGGTCGTCCAAACGTAGGTAAATCAACGCTGGTGAACCGCTTGCTCGGTGAAGAGCGTGTGGTGGCATTTGACCAGCCGGGTACAACACGTGACTCGATTTATATTCCATTCGAGCGTGATGGCCGTCAATATACCCTGATTGATACTGCCGGGGTGCGCCGTAAAGGTAAAGTTGATGAAATGATTGAGAAATTCTCGATTGTTAAAACTTTACAGGCAATGAAAGATGCCAACGTCATTGTTGTTGTAGTTGATGCACGTGATGGTATTGTTGAGCAGGACTTGCATTTGATTGGCTATGCACTTGAAGCGGGTCGTGCCATGGTTATTGCAGTCAATAAATGGGATAACATGACTGAATATGATCGTAAGCAATGTAAGCTCGATGTAGAGCGTCGCTTCGATTTTATTCCATGGGCGAAGGTGCATTTGATTTCTGCATTGCATGGAACGGGTGTGGGCGATCTTTATCCATCGATTCACCGTGCTTATGATTCATCGCGTTTAAAAGTGTCACCGGCAAAAATCACCCAGATTTTAAATGATGCGACAGAGGCCCACCAACCGCCTATGGTTCAGGGCCGTCGTATTAAAATGCGTTACGCACATATGGGTGGACAAAATCCGCCAACGATCGTGATTCATGGTAACAAGGTGGATAAAACTCCTGCAGATTATCGTCGTTACCTGGAAAACGTGTTCCGTAAAGTGTACAAGCTTGAAGGTACACCGATTAAAATTGAGTTTAAAACTTCTGAAAACCCGTTTGAAGGCCGTAAGTCTCAAGTGGATGAGCGTGCAGCTGCGCGTAAACGTCGTTATGTACAGAAATTCAAGAAAGCCGAGAAGAAATTTAAACGCTAATTCTATAGTTTAAATTTTTCGGATAAAAAGCCTGCGTACAGCGGGCTTTTTGTTTAGAGACATAATAGAATTTCTCTTCCAATAAAAGTGTAAATTCTTTTACACTCAAATCAATTGACATCTTTTTAATGGATTCACGTGGCTCGGCTGATTCAAATTCATCTGCATCAACTTTCTGATCTGGCATGTGATCAATTGTCAGACCGCAAAACCCAGGTTGCCGAACGGAAACGCGAAGTGGCATTTTTGCGCAATCAGCTTTTATCCCAATCTTTTGAATTGCCAGTTAGCGATCAACAGGTGGTACGGACGAATTTTGGCAAGCCTTATTTAAATGACTATCCAGACTTCAGTTTTAATCATAGCCATAGCCAGAATTTCTACGCCTTGGCCACGAGCAAGCAAGTTCAGAACTTGGGAATCGATATTGAAGAACTGAGCCGTAAAGTCCGTTTTGAAGCCTTGGCACAACATGCCTTCCATCCTGAGGAAATCAAAAAGTGGCAAGTGCTGGATTATGATCCCGAATACTGGTTCAAGGTCTGGACGACCAAAGAGGCCGTGTTAAAGGCATCAGGCTTGGGAATCCGGATCAACCTGAATGAACTGAATACCAATCTTCATCCTGAGCAAAATGGCGGGCGCTGCGAACATCCAGAGATTGGCGTCTATGCCTATCAAAATTATACGCTTGCTGGCTACATGCTCACCGTGGCCTGGCAAAGTGAGCACTCTTGCAACGGGCTGAGATTTCCGGTGATTCAGCTTCATCACATTGTCTAGGCCAGAATCAATCTCAGATTTTATTTTCTGGCAATGATCAGGTTGCTCAGCCGATTCACAAATTGCGGACTCATTCGCGATAAATGAAATAAAAACTGGCTTTTGAAACCAACCGGATGATGGGTTGCCTGCCAGATTGAATCTTTGAGCTGTGCCAGTTTAAGAATCTCTTGCGCTACATCCTCTGCTTTTAAATGCACGCCCATTTTTTTAATACTTTCTGCCTGCATATCTTTGACCATGGCCGTACTAACGAAAAGCGGCATCACATCCAATACCCGGATTCCATAGGGTTGCCACTCAATATCCAGACTTTCAGTCAGGCCACGCACTGCAAACTTGCTGGTGGAATAACTGCTTAAATCGGCCTGTCCATAAATTGCCGAAGCTGAAGATAGATTAATGATGCGGGCAAATGCAGACTCTTTTAAATAAGGAAAAGCGGCATGACAGCCGTTTATGACTCCTTTAACATTAATATCCAGAGTCCGATGATGCGCCGTAATATCAGTTTCTTCAAAAGGGCCTGAATATAAAATCCCGGCATTATTGACCAGAATATTGATTTCCCCCGCCCAGGCCGAAAATTCAGACAAGGCTGTTTCCCAGGAAGCATAATCGGCCACATCGAGAAAGCCGGCTTTGGCATGTTCGCCCAGTTGCTGGGCCAGCTGTTCAGCCTGTGCCGTATTGATATCATAAATACCGACTTTATAGCCGTGCTGGTAAAATAGCTGGGCGGTTGCTGCCCCAATTCCTTGTGCTGCGCCACTAATCAATATACTGTGCATGTGTTTGATCTCCTTATTGTCTTTTTTTTTGAGCATAACAAGAAACCGGCAGATTGACGCGACTATTTGGTAAAAAAGAGGTTTTTAAACATGGAACAACTACTCCAGATCATGCGCGAATTACGTGAAAAATGTCCATGGGATCAGCAACAGACCCCCGAATCTCTGACCAAATATGCGATTGAGGAAGCTTACGAAGTCGAAGCGGCTGTACGCTCTGGAAAAGTCGACGATGTCCGCGATGAGCTAGGTGATTTGCTGCTACAGGTGGTGTTCCAGTCGCAAATGTACAGCGAGCAGGGGGCTTTCGATTTTCAGGATGTGGTGCAGGCCATTACCGATAAACTGGTTCGCCGTCATCCGCATGTATTTCAGGCTGAACAATTTGCAAAAATGAGTCCGGAAGATGTGTCTGAGCTATGGAAAGAAATCAAACAGCAAGAAAAGCAGGGTAAGCCGCGTTCACGCCTAGATGATATTAAACATGCACCGGCTTTGGTGCAGGCCGATGAAATTCAAAAAAATGTCGCCAAAATCGGTTTTGATTTTCCAGACATGGCGGGTGCTTATGCCAAGCTGGAAGAAGAACTGGCTGAATTAAAAGAAGCGGTAGCCGGACAACATTCCGATGAAATACAGGAAGAATTTGGCGACTGCTTATTTTCTCTGGTCAATGTTGGTCGTAAACTTGGCATTTCCAGCGAGATGGCATTATTGGGGACAATCCATAAATTCCGGACCCGCTTTGCCTTGATGGAAGATCAGGCACAATTACAACAATTAGACCTGGAAAAGCTGTCACTGGCTGAACTTGATCAGCTCTGGGAACAGGCCAAATTACAAATAAAACAAAGAGTGGCACATGAAAAAAATATCTTATCAAATCAGTCCGACATGGATTAATCTTGTTCTGGGTTGCTGGCTCGGCTGTATTTCTATCGGGACTGTGCATGCAACTGCCACCGATTATATGGAATGGAAGACCCAACAGCAGCAACATGATGCGCGGCTGAAGAAAAAAGCCGCTGTTACTGCCACATCAGAAAGCAATCATTATCTGGCCAAGCCTGCATTGTCAGATTCCGCTACTGACAAAATCAGCCTGAATCGTGCCAGCCTCGAACAGTTGCAGGAATTGCACGGGATTGGTCAGAAGAAGGCTGAAGCCATTATTCAGTATCGGCAAAAAAACGGTAAGTTCAAAAGCATTGAAGATATTCAGCAGGTCAAAGGCATTGGACCGGCTTTATTTGCCAAAAACAAGGCGAAACTCGCTTTGTAGGGCGGCCATATGGATCATGGATTAGTTGATTGATTTGACTCGCAGGATTGACATAATCAAATTGCCCTTTAGTCGTGTAAGCGATATGATTAGCGTCATCTTAGAATTTTACGTTCAGACGTAGGAGACAGCGTCTTTTGCAAACTTTGCGCGCGTCAAAATGTGGTTTATCAACCGCTCAATTACCTTCTTATATTCTCGATGTGATTGATGCCTTAAACAAGGCAGGCTATGAAGCTTATATCGTGGGTGGTGGTGTTCGAGATCTGATGTTAGGTTTGAATCCTAAAGATTTCGATGCAGTTACCAATGCCACCCCGGCTCAGGTCAAGGAAGTTTTCGGACGGCGTTGTCGAATTATCGGGCGACGTTTCGAACTGGCCCATGTCTATTCGGGACGGGAACTGGTTGAAGTAGCAACTTTCCGTGCACCACCCAAAAAAGCAGTGACCTCGGCTGCGGGGATGATTCTGCGTGATAATAACTGGGGTAGCATCGAACAGGATTTTTCCCGTCGTGATTTCTCCATCAATGCGATGTACTACCAGCCGCGCAAGGGCATTGTGCTGGATTTCTGCAATGCAGTGGATGATATTCACAGCAAAACGTTACGCTTACTGGGTGATCCGGCTTTAAGATTTGAAGAAGATCCGGTGCGGATGCTACGAACCTTGCGTTTTGCCGCCAAACTGAACTTCAATATTGATGAAGCAATTCTGGAGGTTTTCACTCCGGAAATGACCCAGTTGCTGCGTGATGTTTCCCCACATCGACTTTATGATGAATCACAGAAACTGTTCACCATGGGACATCTGAATCGTGTCTTGCCGATGCTGATCGATTTTGGAATCTGGCAGCAGTTATTTGCAGATATCAAACCTAAAATTACGCCGTTTATGGAACGCGCTGCAAAAAATACCGATCAGCGCATTTCTATCGGCAAAACCATCAACCCGGCATTTTTCTATGCAGTGCTGTTATGGCAGCCATTTCTGGAACGTTGCGAATTCTATCTGAATAAAGGTGTAGTAGCGGCTGAAGCACGTGCCCAGGCTGGTCTCGACGTGTTAAAACGCCAGGCAACCCGTACTGTTATTCCGCGCTTTGCAGAAACCTTTATTCGTGAAATCTGGGAAATGCAGACCCGTTTGCTAAATCCTAAACCACAGCAAATCGAAGCTTTGTCCAGCCATGCACGTTTCCGTGCCGGCTTTGACTTTTTGCTGTTGCGTGAAAAATCAGGTGATGCGACTGCACAAGAGATGGGCAGCTGGTGGGATGCTTACCAGCAAATGAGTGGTGACGAGAAAGAGCGTGCCATTAGCCAATATAACCGTCAGCGTGCCAAGAGCCGGCGTAAGGCAAGTCAAGAAGAACCTCTGGAACAGAAACTGACGCAGCAGCAAGATTCCGTTGAGATCGAACCGTTGGTAAATGAACCTGAGCCGCGTAACCGCCGGGCGCGTAAAGCCAAGTTTGAAGACAAGGTAAAACCTCTGTCGCATGTAGCAGCCAGTGCCAGTGGTGAAATTGGCGCAGATCATCCGATTATGAAACGCAAGCGGGTAAAGCGTGATCTGAGTCAGGTGGTATTTGGGCCAACACAATGATCGTGACTTATATTGGCCTGGGCAGTAACTTGGGCGATTCACGCCAGATTCTGGCAGAAGCTGTACAGAAACTGGCGACATTGGGTCAGGTAAAAACCTCGCATCTGTATCAAAGTCCACCCATGGGACCACAGGACCAGCCAAACTATCTGAATGCCGTTGTACAGTTAACGACTGATCTGGCTGCTTTAAGCTTGCTGGACCGTTTGCAAGCTTTTGAGCAGGAAGCAGGTCGGGTACGTTTGCGGCATTGGGGTGAACGTACGCTGGATCTGGACTTACTGATCTACGGTAACGAGCAGATTCAAAATGAACGTCTCACCGTGCCGCATGTCGGGGTATTAGAGCGTAATTTTGTCTTGATCCCACTTCTGGATATTGATTCTGAAATACAGGTCAATGACACATTCTTAAAAGATCTGGACATCGTCAAACAATCGACCCTCACGGTACTCGATGACAGCAACTGGGCAAATATTTAATTTTTAAGTTATTGGTATGTTCGAGAGAACTTCAATCATAGAGGAACATCTTCATGGTCAGTCTGAGTGATTTAAGACGCTTCAAAGCTGATGGACGCAAATTTTCATGCCTGACTTGTTATGATGCCAGTATGGCCAAAGCCATGGAAATTGCCCAAGTCGATAGCATTTTAATTGGCGATTCTTTGGGAATGTCAATTCAGGGTCGCGACTCGACTTTGCCTGTTACGGTTGCTGATATGGCTTATCATACGGCTGCGGTACGCCGTGGTAACCAGCATGCCTTTATCATGACTGACTTGCCATTTATGAGCTATGCCACCTTAAACGATACCTTGCAAAGCTCGAAAACCGTGATGCAGGCCGGCGCACAAATGGTGAAAATGGAAGGCGGTGCATGGCTGGCGGAAACCGTACAGGTACTGACCCGGAACGGTATTCCGGTATGTGTGCATCTGGGTTTGACTCCGCAATCGGTACATGTTTTTGGTGGTTATAAACTGCAGGCCCGTACCCGTGAAGCTGCTAATCAGCTTATTGCAGATTGTAAGGCAGTGGTAGAGGCAGGTGCTGCACTATTGCTACTTGAATGCGTACCTGCACAGCTTGGCCAGGAAATCACCGAACTGTTTCCACAGATTCCCGTGATTGGTATTGGCGCGGGTGCAGCTACAGACGGCCAGGTACTGGTGGTTCAGGACATGTTGGGTCTGACCTTTGGCCATACCGCAAAATTTGTACGTAATTTTATGCAGGAACAATCGGGTGCTACTGCCATTCTGGATGCTTTTAAAGCGTACCATGCGGCAGTTTTAGATGGATCTTTTCCGGCACCAGAACAGACTTTTCAGGTTGAATTGTAAGATGAAAACAGAAACCACCATTCAGGGATTAGCTGCATCATTAAATCCCGCACGTGCCAAGCGCAAGATCATTGGTTTTGTACCAACCATGGGCAATCTGCATCAGGGACATTTAAATCTGGTACGTGAAGCGCGTAAGTTGTGTGATGTGGTGGTGGTCAGTATCTTTGTCAATCCGATCCAGTTTGGACCCAATGAAGATTTTGACAGCTATCCGCGCACGCTTGAACAGGATCAGCAGCTTTTGGCTGAAGTCGGTTGTGACATTGTCTTTGCTCCAAGTGTGGAACAGATGTATGGCAAAAAACCGCGCTTGACCAATATCAGTGTGTCTGAAATTACCAATGATTTATGCGGTTCGCAGCGCCCTGGCCATTTTGATGGTGTGGCGGTGGTGGTGACTAAATTATTTAACATCATACAGCCGAATTATGCTTTCTTTGGCCAGAAAGATTATCAGCAGCTGGCGGTCATTCGGCAGTTTGTACAAGACCTGAATATTCCGCTGGAAGTGATTGGTGTGCCGATTGCCCGTGCAGAAGATGGTCTGGCTTTAAGTTCTCGTAATGGTTACTTAAGCAAAGAACAGCGTGCCATCGCACCGGTCATTTACCAGAGCTTGCAAAAGGCTGAACAGCAGCTACACGCAGGCGTAGAACTCGATACGGTATTGGCCGAAATTCGCCAGAGCCTAACCGATGCCGGTTTCGTTATTGATTATGTTGAAGCCCGCACTCCGGAATTACAAAAAATTCATACGTTTAATCAAGATCTTGTGTTATTTGTAGCTGCAAAGCTGGGAAATACGCGTCTAATCGACAACTTGCAGGTCAAATATACTGCCGGCTAAGATGAAAGGGTAGCATGCATGAAGCGCATTTTAATTGTCACAGGGCAATCTGGTTCAGGTAAATCATCTGCATTACAGGTGCTTGAAGATCTGGGTTATTACTGTATTGATAATCTGCCTTTGGCATTGCTTCCCGAAATCGTGGCAAAACTGGACAGTGAAAACAATCTGGAACAGTTGGCGCTGGGTGTGGATGTACGCAGTACCCGGGCAGATTTACAAGAATTTGATCATGTATTTGAGCAGTTACAGCAGCATGGTTCGGTCGATATTATCTATCTGACTACGCAGGATCAGGAGCTGATTGCACGCTTCAGTGCCTCGCGCCGGCCACATCCTCTGGCGTCACGCTTTAAAAGTCTGAATCAGTGTATCCAGGAGGAAAAAATCCTGTTGATGCCGATTCAGTTGCGTTCTACGGTGCATATCGATACCACCGACAAAAGCGTGCATGACCTGAAACATACGCTGTTGTCCAAGCTGGGACAGGCCGATAACCTGATCCTGATTTTGCAATCCTTTGGTTATAAGCACGGGATTCCACTCGATGCGGATTATGTCTTTGATGTCCGGCACTTGCCGAACCCGCATTGGGAGCTAGAACTGCGCAAATTTTCAGGATTGGATCAGCCGGTGCAGGAATTTTTACAAAAGAGCGATCAGGTCGAAGAGATGTTTAATGACCTTTATCATTTTCTGGATAAATGGTTGCCAACTTTTGCCGAGGGACACCGCCATTATATGACCGTGTCGATTGGCTGTACCGGTGGTCAGCATCGTTCTGTTTATATTGTGGATAGACTAAAAAAAGCGCTTGAGGCAAAATGGTCTATTCAAGTCCTCCATCGAGAAATGAAGCACTGGTCATGATAGATACGACAGTTGACGTAATTAATAAACTGGGTTTACATGCACGCGCATCTGGTAAACTGATAGAAGTTACCACTAAGTTTCGTTCCAGTATCCAGATTGGCAAGACTGAAAAACTGGTAGATGCTAAAAATATCATGTCCTTGCTCATGCTTGGTGCAGGCAAAGGAACAACTTTACGTTTAGTGATTGAAGGAGCAGATGAGGACAAGGCCTTATCTGAAATTCAGGCACTATTTGCAGCAAAATTTTATGAGGCAGATTAATCGTGGCACGTCGACCGAACAGTTTAACTGAAGAAGATTTTGAGTCTTTAGAGGGACGCGCAAGTAAAACCGAACAGAAAAAAGCGGTCCAGCGTATGGCCGCTTTAGGTGCACAGCTTGCAGAGCTGAGCGCTAAACAAATTAAAAACTTACCCGTAGATGAGCGTTTGATTGAGGCTTTGCTTGATGTGCAAGCAATTAGTTCTCATGAAGCACGTCGTCGTCAATTTTCACGGATAGGCAAATTGCTGCGCAATGAAAATGAAACCGTGATTTTGTCTTATCTTACCCCGAAGCAAGGTTTGAAAAAGACAGCCCAATTACAGCGCTGGGTTGATCGAATTGTCAAAGATGGTGATCCAGCCATCAATGAGTTTACCAAAACCTATAATGCGACAGAGCGTCATACTTTGCGCCAGCATTATCTTCGGGTGCATCGTGATTTAAAAAATCAGGCTGCTGAAGAAGAAGTGAATGCGTCCAAATTAAAGCTGTTTAACTATGTACAGCAAGTAGCGCTGATTTCAGATAACTAATTTCTACTTTTTGAAAAAGCGGTCTTTATAGGCCGCTTTTTTTATGCCAGATTTAATTTAATTTTCTTAAATATGAATTACCTATAGCCTCTGTCTTTTCTTCTCCTGATTTTCATTTCTATCACTAGATAGATCAATAAAACAAAAAAATTCCGCAATTAATTTGTTAACGAATGTAATTCATTTACAATTCTCAGCTGCTTTTGTGAATTTTTTTTGATCGAAATTCTAAATTTCAAAGATGTTCTACCGTATAATTGTTAAGATAATTTTAATAATTAAAAGCTCATTCTGAGTTGGATAGGAGTGAAAATAATCAGTGGGGAAGTGATTTATTTGATCTCACTCTAAAGCTATATCATTGAAAAAAGATTAGCTTTTATTTAAAGCACGGTAAAAAGCGATGCTGGGTATTTTTTGGTCAATAGTGTGTTAAGGTGAGTACAAATAAACATGTTTATTTAAGGTGAGATATATTAATTTCAAACACTTATGTAGCATTTTTTTTGAATAACAAATTTTCAAGTTATTCTTAATTAATTAAATATCAGTGCTTTGTGGCTGTTAATGTATCTGGATAGAAACAGGTTAACAAATCCTTTAATCTATATGTGAGTTTTCATCGTTGAGTAAATATAGAATCTTTGTTATTGATTGTATAAATTTGGTCGGCTGTGTTTCCTATATTCTATAAACATTCAAAGAGGCAGACATGGAACTAAAACTGCTAGAGGTCGGTCAGAATACGGAGCTCTTAAGCTCGTGCCGTATATCTCTCATTTTAGGTGTCTATACCTCTGATAATTTATTAGACACCTTCTGTAATGTTGCCCGTAAAGTCCTGGATGTTAAAACCAGTATTATCGGCTTTCATACGGAACCTTATATCTGGTACAGCTGTCCGCGTGGTTTCCGGGGTCTGCATGCTCCCCAGGATATTAGTATACCTGCATATCTGCTACAGGCAGATGTGATAGATTGCCTGCATCCCGCATATGCAGAACTGTCAGACTACTTGAAAAGTCTTGGCGTGATGCATCAGCGACTTGTCGCATTTAATTTAAAATCGGGTCAAGGTGATTCTTTAGGTCAGGTTGTGTTCTTTGATGATCAGACTGACCTGTTTGATCAGGAAGATATTGCCACTGTAAAACAATTTGCTGAAAGTTTAGTGAATCGTATCAAACTCAATCAGGAACATAATAATCTGAAAGAGTTATATGAACAGCAATGTGCACAAAACTTCAGTAAAACCAAATTTTTCCAAATTATCGCGCATGATCTGCGTGCGCCATTTCATGGCTTGCTGGGTTTTTCCGAAGTCCTGGCGCAGGAACGTGACACACTGGATGAATCTAGTATTCAGAGCATTGCGGATTATTTATATGATAATGCGCAAGCTACCTATAATCTGCTGGAAAGCCTGCTGACCTGGGCGATGGCAGAGGGTGGACGCTTTGTTTATCATCCGATTAATTATGAGCTCAAGCAGTCCAGTAAAATTGTCTGCAGTGTACTGAAAAGCCTGGCTTTGAAGAAAAAGATTGAATTAATCGACAATATCCCGGAAGACATTAAGGTCCACGCGGATATTAATATGATTACCTCGGTATTGCAGAATCTGGTGTCCAACGCGCTGAAATTTACGCCAGTCGATCAAGGCGGTAAAGTCATTTTAGCAGCCGAAATGGAAGGCGAGCAGGTTAAAATTACCATTCAGGATACAGGTTTGGGCATGACTGAAGAGCAGATGCAGAATCTGTTCAAACCGACGCTTGGTGTCAGTGTCAGAGGTACAGCTGAAGAGAAAGGTGCCGGTTTAGGTCTGGTACTGTGCAAGCGCTTTATTGATCTGAATCATGGTCAAATTAGTGTGAATTCCAAAGAGGGCAGAGGCACTATCTTTACCGTGTATTTACCGATGGTCACCAATGATCATCAGGCACTGGTGCTTGAAGACCTGCAGGCCGAGCAGTCTTAAAAATAAATTTCAAACTAAACATTCCCCTTGAGACAAAACTCCTGCTATAACTAAGCAGAATGTTTCAGGGGAAGAGTTGAGTGATGAATGCAGTACAATTGCAGAAAACCTTAAGAGCCAGCCAATATGCGGAACAGGTATTGGCCAATCACCAGAGTTTGCTGGAACAGGATTATGCAATTGACCAGTTTCAGGGTTCACTCAGTCGGGAATACATTGATCAGCTGGTACAGGACTGCATCCTGAATATTACTGATGAAGCCGCCTGGATGCGTGCAATGCGTATTCTGCGGGCCCGTCTGATGTTTCGCTGGATCTGGCAGGATGCCAACCAACTGACCGATGTTATCACTCTGACCCAAGAACTCTCCGATTTTGCTGATGCCAGCATCTGTGCAGCAAAAGATTTTGCCCGTATTCCGCTTGTTGCCAAGTATGGCCAACCGATTGGCTATAATGGAAAAGTACAGGATCTTATTGTCATTGCCATGGGGAAACTCGGGGCACAAGAACTTAATCTTTCCAGTGATATTGATCTGATTTTCGCCTTCGACGAGCAGGGTGAAACCGATGGGCGTAAATGTATTGATGTACAGCAATTTTGCATACTCTGGGGGCAGAAACTGATTCATTTGCTGGATCAGATCACTGCTGACGGTTTTGTATTTCGCGTCGACATGCGCCTGCGTCCCTGGGGAGATGGTTCAGCACTGGCAATCAGTCACGTGGCCTTGGAGAAATATCTGAGCCAGCATGGGCGTGAATGGGAACGCTATGCCTGGATCAAAGCACGAATTGTCAATCCAAGTCCGGAAGGCGATGAGCTGCTGGAGATGACCCGACCATTTGTATTTCGTAAATACGTCGACTACAGTGCTTTTGAAGCCATGCGCGAAATGAAAGCCATGATCGAGCGTGAAGTACAACGCCGGAATATAGAAGATGATATCAAGCTCGGAGCTGGCGGCATTCGCGAAGTCGAGTTTATCGTGCAGGTTTTCCAGTTGATTTACGGCGGCGCCAAGCTTGAATTGCAGGATCGCCAGTGTCTGGTGAATCTGAATCATCTGGATGATGCCGAATTGCTGGACGAACAGGCAGTACAGGAACTGGAAGATGCCTATCTTTTTCTGCGCCGGGTTGAACATGCGATTCAGGCACTGAATGATCAGCAAACACAATCATTGCCGACTGAGCCAGAATTAAGGGCGCGTATAACAGATACCCTGGGTTTTGCCGATTGGGACAGCTTTATGGCGTATCTCAATGCGAAGCGTAGCAAGGTGATGTATCAGTTTGATCATTTGATTAAGGAAAATGGTCCGGATACCCTGATTGAAAGTTTTTCACAGCTAGAAAACCGACTGCAAGAAGTTTTGGATGACAATGCAAAAAATCTTGTCTATGAGTTTTGGAATGGGCATGCCTTAAAAAAATTACCAGCCAAAGCAGTGCAGCGTTTAAAAACTTTTTGGCCACATTTAATCGAAGCAGTTTTACAGTCAGATGATCCGCAGACAGCACTGGTACGACTGATGCCCTTGGTGGAATCGGTAATGCGCCGTACGGTATATCTGGTGATGTTAATTGAGAGTAAAGGGGCTTTGCAGCGACTGGTGAAGATGGCCACGGTCAGCCCATGGATTTGTGAAGAACTGACCCATTATCCGGTGCTACTGGATGAATTCCTGTCGATGGATTTTGAATTGCCAAAACGTAAGGATCTGGAAGATTCCTTGCGCCAGCAACTTTTACGGATTGAAATTGATCAGGTCGAAGACCAGATGCGGGTTTTGCGCCTGTTTAAAAAATCCAATGTACTTGCTGTGGCCGCCAGTGATGTGCTGGCTGAAAGTCCTTTAATGAAAGTTTCCGATGCCTTGACCGATATTGCTGAAGTATCGGTGAATGCAGCGCTGCATCTGGCCTATCAGATTGTTGCGAAAAAACATGGTTTTCCTCTGGATGCAGAAGGGCAGCGCTGTTCAGTCGAGCATACGGCTTTTGCAGTCATTGGTTATGGTAAAGTCGGTGGAATTGAACTGGGTTATGGCTCGGATCTGGATCTGGTCTTTATTCACTATATGAGTGAGCAGACCGATACAGATGGACTCAAGCCGATCAGTGGCTTTGAGTTTGCCATGCGCGTGGCGCAAAAATTCATGTCCCTCATGACCACGCAAACTCTGGATGGGCGTGTTTATGAGGTCGATACCCGCTTGCGTCCATCGGGTGAAGCTGGACTTTTGGTAACCAGTTTGAAAGCTTTTGAACAGTATCAGTTTAAAAGTGCCTGGTTATGGGAGCATCAGGCCATGGTACGAGCCCGTCCAATTGCGGGTGAAATGAGTTTAAGGAAAAAGTTCGAAGTTTTACGGCGAGATATTCTGACTCAGCCTCGCGATGAAAATTATGTACGGGCAGAAGTACTGAAAATGCGTCAGAAAATGAAGGAGCATCTCGGTTCTTCTAAAGAGCAAAAAAAAGATGGTATTTTTCATTTAAAACAAGATGCAGGTGGTATCGTAGACATCGAATTTATGGCACAGTATGCGGTGTTGGCTTGGAGTGGGACGAATAAAGATCTCGCCCATTTCTCCGACAATGTACGAATTCTTGAGGATGCCGCAAAATCAGGTTGCTTATCCAGCGACGATGCGACTGCTCTGATTCAAGCTTATCTCCGTGAACGCGCCGAGAGCCATCGCTTAGCCCTTGCAAATCAATCCATGCAAGTGTCTGCAAGCGACTGGCACGATACCCGAATGACCGTTTGCAAGTTATGGCAAAGACTGATTGATCCAAGTGCAGACTTTGTACTGGATAGTGAATAATTGTGAGAAATTGGAGTTTGTGGCATGAATTTGGCTGATCGTGATGGTTTCATTTGGCAAGATGGACAACTAGTTGACTGGCGTGAGGCAAAAACTCACGTATTAACACATACTTTGCATTACAGCATGGGTGTGTTTGAAGGCGTCCGTGCTTATGAAACCCCGAATGGAACGGCTATTTTCCGTCTAAAAGAACATACGAAGCGTTTGTTGAATTCTGCAAAAATTTATCAAATGAAAGTTCCATTTGATCAAGCAGCATTAGAGCAAGCTCAAATTGATGTTGTTCGTGAAAACAAATTAGCGTCTTGCTATTTACGTCCAATTATTTTTATTGGTTCTGAAAAACTCGGTATTGCTGCAACTGACAATACCATTCATGCCGTAGTTGCGGCATGGAGCTGGGGTGCTTATCTCGGTGAAGAAGCAATGGCGAAGGGTATTCGCGTAAAAACTTCTTCATTTACCCATCATCATCCGAACGTGACCATGTGTAAGGCCAAAGCATCAGGCAACTACACGCTGTCGATTCTTGCACATCAGGAAGTGGCGCATTCAGGTTATGACGAAGCAATGCTGCTCGACCCGCAAGGTTATGTGTGTCAAGGTTCAGGCGAAAACGTATTCCTGGTACGTGATGGCGTGATTCATACGCCTGACATCGCAGGTGGTGCGTTGGATGGTATTACCCGTCAAACCATTATTACCATTGCTAAAGACTTGGGTTATGACGTAATTGAACGCCGTATTACCCGTGATGAATTTTACATTGCAGATGAAGCATTCTTTACCGGTACTGCTGCAGAAGTAACACCAATCCGTGAATACGATGATCGTCAGATTGGTGAGGGTGTACGTGGTCCAATCACCACTCAAATCCAGAAAGCTTACTTTGATGCGGTTCAGGGCAAAGATCCTAAATATGCACACTGGTTAACTTATGTGAAGTAATTCAGAATTTACTGCTTGAAAAAACCTCTCATTTGAGAGGTTTTTTTTAACTGATGTACTTATTCTGCCGAACTTATGTCATCATATTCAGCATCAAGAAGATTTTAAGATGAGCTTAGGCATACGCAATGAGTAACATCGTTATTTGTATGAAATGGGGAACCAAATACGGTTCGGAATACGTCAATCGTTTATACAATATGGTTAAACGACATACGACAGTGGACTTTAAAATGGTCTGTCTGACGGATCGTACTGAAGGCATTGATCCTGCAGTACAATGTTTCCCTATTCCACCTCTGGCATTGCCTGAAGGTGCACCTGAGCGTGGCTGGAACAAGCTGTCCACTTTTGAGCCTGATCTGTATGGTTTGGAAGGCAATGCACTCTTCCTCGATCTTGACGTGGTGATTGTCGATAATATCGATGAGTTCTTTACCTATCCGGGCGACTTTCTGATTATTCATGACTGGAAACGGCCGTGGCGTATTACTGGTAACAGTTCGGTTTACCGGTTTAAACTGGGTGCTTTCCCAGGTCTGCTACCTTATTTCCGTGAACATTTTGATGAAATTCGTCAAAAATTCCGTAATGAGCAGGCTTATCTGTCTTGGTATGTAGATCGGGAGAAGAAACTGAGCTACTGGCCAGAGAGCTGGTGTAAGAGCTACAAATATCATTGCCTGCAAAAAATTCCGATGGCTTATTTTAAGCCGCCGGTAAAACCTGAAGGTGCCAAAATCATTGTTTTTCATGGCGAGATTAATCCGCCAGATGCAGTGAATGGTGGGGGTGGTAAATGGTATCGTTATGTATTGCCATCGCAGTGGATTAAGGATGCGTGGCAGTAAGCGGAATAAATGTAGGATTGGAAGAGACTCGATTTCAAATGCCTGTGAGAAAAAAAAGTAAATTCGAACAATGGTTTTCATTTAGTCGCCATCAACGTCGATTTGGGGCAGACAAGGTCTACGCTCAGTTTAATGACGTAGACCTCGATGCACTTAAAAACCAGATGATTGGTGGTGAAGAAGTTCGCTATACCTATGGTTCGGCTAAAGATTTAAATGAACATATTGAACAGCTTGAACAGGAATTTGTGGGTCAGTCTGCGCTCAATCATTATCATGCCAGCTTGATTGTACTCATTCGTCGTGAAGTTGATGTTCAGAATAACTATGCAAGATTTAAAGAATTATGGTTGAGTGAGCGTGACTATTTACTGGCTTCATTAAATACACGCTGGTTAATTTCTGCCTGTGATACTTTTATTGATTTAGAAGATGATCCGCTATTACAAGCAATTCTGATGAATGCAGTGGTACTGATCAACACTATTAAACTACAGGAAACTGAACGTTTTTTATGTGACCAGTCTTTAACAGTAAATCCGGAACATCAGCAGTTATTGCAGCAACAGCGTTATGCCTTATTTGATGGTACGGCTGCATTTGCGGTTGGAACTGATGATACTTTACGTAATATGCGCTGGCGTCTCGAGCAAATATGTGAGGCCCATGAACTGGGTCAAATTGTAATTGAGATTTTTGACAGATTACAGCTTGATCAGAATAATAATGTATATTCACGTTTTAAACAGCGTCACACTCGTGAAAAGACGAGATGGTGGTAATTGTGAATACTTTAATTATCAATTTAAAAAGTTCACAGGATCGTCGTGATTTTCAAAAAAGACAATTTGAGAAATTAGGACTGGATTTTGAAATATTAGAAGCATTTTCAGTTGCTGATCTGAGCGAAGAGCAATACCAAAAATTCGGTTTTGGCTGGCAAAGGCCTTTGCGTAAAGTTGAGGTGGCTTGCTTTCTCAGTCACCAAAAAGCCTGGGAAGAAGTACTAAAAAGGAATCAGCCCTGTTTAATTCTTGAAGATGATGCAGTACTGGCTTCCAATGCAAAAGAAATTTTAAACGAAATTGAACAGCAACAATTTCCAGATGTGGACTTAATTAATCTGGAAGTAAGAAGCCGTAAAAAAATTATAAGTCGGACACCCGTGTGTACCTTAGATCATACTCAGGTCAAATTATATGATTTATATCAAGATCGTACCGGAGCAGCAGGTTATATCCTCTACCCGAGTGGCGCGCAAAAATTATTAAATCGTTTGGCAAAAACTGCACCGGCAATTGCAGATGGATTTATATTTTCTGCTTATGAATTACATTGTTTGCAAGCTGAACCTGCAGTGATTATTCAAGAAGACCAGCTTGGCGCATATGGCCTCCTGCAACAAGGGTGTTTTGATTCGACCATTGGCCGTTCTGAACACTTTAAGCCTGAATTCAGCTCTATCAAAGAAAAATACAAGTTCAAAAAAAGACGATTAGCGGGACAAATTGCGATGGCGATACGATATTTACAAGTGATGGGGAGAGCAGAAAAAAGAATGATTAAATTGAATCAAGAAAAATTTATTCAGGATTAATACTGTATGAAAAAAACCATCGTATTGGCTATTTTTACTTTACAGGGAAATGGGGCGGAACGTTTTGCTTTAACTTTGGCAAAGGGTTTAATTGATGCGGGTCATGAAGCGCATATTGTCTATTTTAAAAATATTATAGATTTACCGATACCTGAAGGCGTAAAACTCCACTTTTTTGATTATCAAAAATATCGTGCAATTCCTAAATTTATGCGTTCCGGTATTGCAGCCAAAGCATTTGATAAATTTGTACTAAAAAATATCGGCACACCTGATCTAGTGCTTTCAAACTTATTGCCTGTCGATTTTATTTTGTCTAAAAGCCAGTTGCCTAATGTTCATTTAGTCATTCATAACACGACCAGTCTGGAATATGGTGAAAGACTGGAAGGGATGCGAAAAGAGCTGACCAAGATTTATTTGGCGAAACCATGCGTAGCAGTCAGTCAAGGTGTTGAGAAAGATTTTATTGAGGTTTTTGGCCGTAAAAGTAAAATAACCACTATTTATAACCCGATTGATGTTAAGCAAGTCGTTTCAACAGCTAACGAATATGTGCCAGATATTGATCCACCCTATATTGTGAATGTTGGAAAATTTAAACAACAGAAGCGCCATGATGTTTTAATTAAAGCGTATGCAAAAGCGAATGTTCAGGAAAAATTGGTTTTGGTGGGTACGGGCGAATTATTAGAGGCATCTCAAAGACTAGTTAAAGAGTTAGGTATTGAAGATAAAGTTGTTTTTACAGGTTTTAAAAAAAATCCCTATCCCTATATGAAGCATGCAAAATTTATGGTGTTGTCATCTGATTTTGAAGGGTTGGGGTTGGTCATTTTAGAATCTTTAGCTTTGGGTACACCTGTAATTAGTACTGATTGCCCATCAGGTCCCAATGAAATTTTGCCATCTGATTGTTTGGTTAAACCTGGCGACATTTCGGCATTATCAGATAAAATTTCTGCATATTCACAGCAAACAGATAATAATCCAGTTAGGTTGGATCGAAAATTTTTACCTGATTATGCAGCCAGCCAATATTTAGATCTCATTATTTAAATTATTTAAAGCTGATTATTGATGATAAGGCTTCCTTAAGCGCTTTTTGAGGGAACGTAAAAGGCGACTCATTAATTTGGACAGGTAAAACCCATTTATTCCCAAATTTAAGCACTGGTATAAAAGTCGATTATGCTCATTTTTGATTAATTTGCCAGAAAAAGGCAATTGCTGAATTTGTTGAGAAAATTTTTTCCAGTTCAGTTTTGCAGTCTGCTTATTTTTGTATTTGGTACTTTGATGGATATAAATATAAAAAAAATGCATTAATGGAATGATAAAAATCGCCTGTACCTTGGTTTTCTCAATGAGTATTGGAATAAGTTGTTCGAGACAGGCCAGCGACTTATCAATATTAGCACCTTGTTTAGAGTTTGTAGCACTACTTGAGCGTATCCGGTATCCATATAAGGGTTTAGGAATCGTATAAAATGATGTGGCTTTTATCATTATACTTGGAATGGTTGCTGCATCTTCATAGTGAGTTAGTTCTGGGAATTTAGTATCTTTAAACAGGCTGGTTTTATAGACATGAATTCCAGAAAACCAGCGATTATAGTTGAAAATTTCAATGAGAGCATTTTCACTGCTGGGTAAATTACTAATCTGTTGATTGACAAAGTGAGGAATAAATTGATCAGTACTTGATTTTAAATCTTCAGAAAGCTTTTTATATCCAAAACTCACTACATCTACATTATTTAAAAGAGCTAAATTTATCTCTTTAACGTAAGTCTCTAAAAGTACATCGTCTGGATCCACGAAAGTAAGATATGTACCTTTTGCATGTGAAATACCGAGATTCCTAGCAGAACTGACACCTGAATTTTTCTGTTGAAAGATTCTGATATTTTTTACGAGAGATTTAGGTTGCTGATTCAAATAATCTTTTAAAATTTCAATAGAATGATCTGTTGAGCCATCGTCAATACATAGAATCTCAATCCGATCATCTAACTGGTCGATGATGCTTTGAAGACAGTCAACAATATACTTCTCAACATTATAAATGGGGATGATGATAGTTAAATAAAGCATTTTAGTAATGATCATTCTTGATAAGGTTTAAAAATTTATTAACCATCGTTTCATTTGAGAGCAGTTTTTTCTCAAAAGAAGTACGATAGGTTTGATTCAGATTTTGATCTATTTTCTCTGCCAATTCATCTATATTTTGGGGAGTAACCAAATTTTCTTCTAAATTTGCGATGCTCAATTGGTGAGAAATCGCATCGCTTACATTATAGGCAATTACAGGAACATCAAGGTAAAGTGCTTCTGAGATGACTAAACCATAACCTTCACTGCCCGAGCTGGAAATTAATAACCGACTTTGCTGAATATATGGATACGGATTGTTGACCCATCCCATAAATTCTACGCGACTTTCAATATTTAGTTGTTTACATAAATCCTGTAGTGAAGGCTTTAAATCACCCTCTCCTACAATCAGCAGGTTTTTCGCTTTTTCAGATTTTGCAAATGCCCTGATAGCATGTTCTGGCTGTTTTTCCTGGCTTAAACGACCAACAAATATGCAATCCCAGATCTTTTGGGCTTCTATTAATTTTTGTTGCTCAATATGTTTTATATCAAGACCATTATAAATTGTTAAAATTTGTGAGTGGGGTAATAAGTGCTTATAATCTTTTTCCAGATTCTGGTTAACGGTAATAATATTTTTTCCGTCAAAAAGTTTAATAAAATATTTCTTATCGAGATAATGTCTTCGGTATTCTTTATACCATCTGAAAGGATTATTGGTCTGTTTTCTGGATGATTTGAAAATCTCGCCATGTATCCATAACCATATATTTCCACTGATAAAATCGGAAAGACAGAATGCAAATGCATGCGATAAAATAATAAGATCCGGCTGTATATCTGAAATTATTGTATTAATCTTTTCTATATCGGCTGTTGGTGTTTCTCGTTTTCTGAGTAATTTACCTGAACAAATACACTGATTAAAACTTTCTTTTATGAAGTTAAGATTCGTGGGAATGTCCATTTTAATCTCATGATGATTTAATGGTACAACCGTGACTTGATGCCCAGTCTTTTCTAAATTTGTAGCGGTATCAAGAAGAATTTTTTCTGCACCCCCTCCTTTAAGATGATCCACTATAAATAATATATGGTATTGATTAAATTCTTTTTTCATCAGACGCTATAGATTTATTAAGTAGAAATTTATTGATAATCTTTATTATAAAGATTTTTACGCATGTCTTGTAAGGCTCTCCACTGATTATATCCTGACAAATACTGTTTTAGAGTGATATAAATCACACTTTCTGTTTTTGATTTAAGATATTGACAGAGAAATGTAAATCTTTTGATGAAAGGTCACCGTAAATTGGGGCGGTCACAATATCATAACCTGCTAATGCACCGTGTCTAAGGTAATTTGGCCTGATCACTGAATATTGATTTTTTAGATGCCATTTGATAAATACAGACTGTTTTGATTTTTAAAGCTGCTTAAGCACCAGACATCAGATTATTTTCATCAGCTTTATAACCCGCCTGTATAAGTCATAATGGCGTCTATCGCTTTCGAAGAGTTGTAGTACTGCTATTTTGCATGCCTTGGCATTAAACGACAGTCATCACTATGATTATCCATCCGAACCAAAGGGTGTAAGCTGCAAAAGTATGGCTCCTATGCATGATGATTATATCTTGATTATAAAGTTAGCTATATCTGTATACGGGTACTTACACTTAACACTCCGGCTAGAACAAAAATACCTCAATAAGAAGAAAAATTTCTGATAAAAGCAATAATAAAGGCTTAGTTAAATTTGAGTGAAGAAAAAAAATGAGTTCAAGCTATCCTTATGTGTTATCTATCATTATCCCTGTATATGGGGTAGAGGACTATATTGAAGCTTGTATTACATCATTATTACCCCAGCTGAGTTCAGAGGTCGAATGCATTATTGTCGATGATGGCTGTAAAGACCGTTCAATAGAAATTTTGGAAGCCTATCTTGCTACCCATTCATCTCAGGCCAAGATCTGTATTATCCACCAAGAAAATCAGGGTCTTAGCATGGCGCGTAATAATGGTTATGCGGTGGCGAAGGGGCAGTATATTGCCTATCTGGATTCTGATGATTATGTTGAGCCTCATTTTGTAGCGCGTATTTTAGAGGTCATTAGGCAGGCACCAGAGGTGGAATTAATTCACTTTAATGCACTGATGGAAAATAAACAGTATGGGACTAAACCGCTGGTACTGGCTGAACAGACAGGCTTGGTTTATGCCGATACAGATTATTTAAAACGCGTGTTTCTTAAAAACTATTGGTATACATGGTTAAGAGTGTATAACCGTAAACTTTTAAAGGACTTTCAGTTTCCACCAAATCATTTCTACGAAGACATGCTGTCGATTCCATTCCTGTATCGTAAAGGCCTCATCATTTATGAAATTGCCGAGCCTCTGTTCAGGTACCGTTACAGGGCAGACAGTATTACCAATGGTGAAATTAAGCCAGAACATATCAAGAGTCTGGAATATGGCTTAAGCCTGTATAGAGATAAGTTAGAAAATCCCTATTTCCAGATATTGTATGAGCACCTCATTTTGGCCCTGTTTGAACGGAACCTTAAACTGGGTTTTGCTATCTACAGCAAATTTTTACATCGTATTCATCACGATCTGGATTATTTCCAGGATAAATTACAGCATTTGAACCGGGAAAAGCGACTGATGCTACAATATCCAAAACTGTTCTACTGGTATAAAAACTGGCTCAGTTCGCGACGGTCTATCTTCTGACAATTATTACACCACATAATTTTAATGAGTCGGTTTATAAAGATTAACACCGCCTGCTAGACGTCTGAATCTCTTGTAACCCCACAAATACTGTTCTGGCGCGACATTAATCATACGCTCCATTTCTTTATTTAAAGTATCTACAGAAAGCTGTAAATCTTTCGATAAAATATCGTCAGAAATTGGGGTCACCACAATATCATAGCCTGAAAGATCCTTGCGTCTGAGGCAACTCAGCCCGACCACTGAACATTGTGTTTTAGCTGCCAGTTTGGAAAGCAAGGTAGAAGATAAAGCGTTCTGGCCATAAAAATAAGAATAAATTCCCCCGGATTCTTTAGGAACATGGTCTGGCAAAATTGCAGAAAAACCACCTTGCTTAAGATGCTTAAACACAGCACGTACACCAGAATCATCTGTTGGAACAAGGGTCGCCTTGAGCCGTTGTCTGGCTTGCAGCATAAAACGATCGATGTCTTCATTCTTGCTGGGTTTGTACATAATCACAGGAGAGGTGTGTTGATTCACCCAGACATTCAACAGCTCCCACGTACCAAAATGTGGCACCACGGCCAAACAGCCATGAGGATTTTGCAAAGCTTGCAGGAAAATATCTTCGCCATGCACATCCTGAATTAAAGACAGCGCGTATTCAGGAGATGAGCCCCAAATCTTGACTGATTCTGCATAGGTCATGCACTGACTTTTCAGACTGCGTTTTGTTAAATCAGCCCGTTCAGCTTCAGATAGGTCAGGGTAGGCAGATGCCAGATTAATCTCTGTCACCTGGCGTGCAGAAGAATGGCTGAGATACAAAAGAGATCCGGCCAGTTGTGCAAGATTTTGAATGAATCTTAACGGAAGCTTGGAGAAATTTTTGAGTATGGTGTACATGTGATCCAGACGGTCAGATTATAGATCTTTATCCGGATTGCCCTTCAGCACCATATAAATCAAACCCACAAAAATCAGCAGGGCACCTAAAATACTACTCAGGCAAAAATATACAATACGGTCGTTGGTATCGAGATTGAATAGGTTGTTGGCAAGGATATAGCGCATGAACAGCCATTGAACCACTGAAAATACAATAAGCATAATGCTGCGATTACGAACTGCAGGACGCATAGCCATTGCTAATTACCTTAGATTAAAAACTATGGCTATTATGCCACTGTTCCAGATACGACTCAATCTTACAAAAAAGCCCCGCTCAAGGCAGGGCTTTTTCACTTAAAACGTCAAGAATTATTCTTGAGATTCAGCTTTTGGTTTTTCACGCAAGCGAATACCAAGGTCACGCAGTTGGTTTGATTCAACTGGTGCTGGTGCTTGAGTCAATGGACATTCAGCAGTTTTGGTTTTCGGGAATGCGATTACGTCACGAATTGAAGATGCACCTGTCATCAACATCACCAGACGATCAAGACCGAAGGCCAGACCACCATGTGGAGGCGCGCCATAACGTAAGGCATTTAGCAAGAAGCTGAATTTCTCTTCTGCTTCTTCTTCAGAAATACCTAGTGCTTCAAAGATGGCTTTTTGCATTTCAAGGTTATAGATACGCAGTGAACCACCACCGATTTCAGTACCGTTCAATACCATATCATACGCAACTGAAAGTGCAGCACCTGGGTTATTCTTCACTTCTTCAACGCTCGATTTAGGCAGCGTGAACGGGTGGTGAACAGAGGTCCATTTGCCGTCATCTGTTTCTTCGAACATTGGGAAATCAACGACCCAAAGCGGAGCCCACTCACAAGTCGCAAGATTCATGTCATGACCGATCTTCACACGAAGCGCGCCCATTGCATCATTTACAACTTTAGCTTTGTCCGCACCAAAGAACACGATATCGCCATTTTCAGCGCCAACACGTTTCAACAGATCCAGCACGATTGGCTCGATGAATTTCACGATTGGAGATTGAAGACCCTCGATGCCTTTTTCAAGTTCGTTAACTTTGATATAAGCCAAACCACGCGCACCGTAGATGCCTACAAATTTGGTGTATTCATCAATTGCGCTACGTGGAAGTGAACCAGCACCCGGTACGCGAAGCGCAACGATACGGCCTTTAGGATCTTTCGCAGGACCTGCGAATACTTTGAACTCAACGTCTTGCATCAAGTCTGCAACGTCAACCAATTTCAAAGGAATACGCATATCTGGTTTGTCAGATGCATAGTCACGCATTGCATCGTTGTATGTCATACGTGGGAATTTATCAAACTCAACGTTTAGAAGTTCTTTGAACATCTTGATCGTTAAAGTTTCCATTAAATCCATGATGTCATCGTCACTCATGAACGATGTTTCAACGTCGATTTGTGTGAATTCAGGCTGACGGTCAGCACGCAAGTCTTCGTCACGGAAACATTTAGCAATTTGGTAGTAACGATCTATACCACCCACCATCAACAACTGTTTGAACAGCTGTGGAGACTGTGGTAGTGCATAGAAGCTACCGTTAGATACACGGCTAGGCACTAAGTAGTCACGTGCACCTTCAGGAGTCGCACGAGTCAAGATCGGAGTTTCAACGTCCAGGAAACCATTGTCCTCGAAGTAGTTACGAATCAGGTTAGTCAATTTAGAACGGAAACGTAGGCGATCTAGCATTTCTGGACGACGGATGTCCAGGAAGCGGTATTTCAGACGAATTTCTTCAGAAATATTGGTGTTTTCGTCATTCAGCGGGAATGGCGGAGTTTCAGACGCAGCAAGAACTTCAATTTCTTTACCCAGAACTTCGATTTGACCACTCACCATATTGGCATTTTCTGTGCCTGCATAACGGCGACGTACACGGCCTGTAATTTTTAAGACAAATTCTGAACGTACTTTATCAGCAGTTGCGAATGCTTCAGGAGTATCCGGGTCAATGACCACTTGAACAAGACCATCACGGTCACGCATGTCAAGGAAGATGACACCACCGTGGTCACGGCGACGGTGCACCCAACCGCATAATGTTACGGTCTGGTCAATTTGAGCTTCGGTTAAAGAACCGCAGTAATGAGTTCGCATCATAGCGTTAGAAATCCAACTATATGGTTTAAGGTCAGCGAATACGTAAACAGCGTACCGCTTTGAGTAAAGTTAAGATTATGCCTCTTTGGGCATGTTGTCACAAGAACTTGAGTCAAAAACAATATTATTTTACGGTGAAAGAACCTGGAGCCAGTGCTTTATTTAACCCATCCGGCGATCTCTGTCCAAAAATAAAAACAATAAACAACCTAGACTGAAGGTGATCAGAAAGCCCTGACTAAATTCATTGATCGAGCGGCCAGTAAAATAGTACAGATCCGATCGCCAGACATCTGTAGGAATATAGCGCGCATAATCCCAAACAGAAAACAGGCCGGTCAATACAGAAAACAGGACTAAGCTCCACGCAAACACTTTGATTTTTCGGCTGACTGCCAGATATTGCTGATGCTTTTTATAGTAGTGCACACTCATCCACAGCATAAACGGCAAAACAATCACGGACGTGCCGATCTGTAAAATCCGATGCAAGGGATAACTGTTGCCAAACAGCTGAAACTGTTGGGCTAAAAAATCATGAAAGGCAAAAGTACGAAAGTCGACATGCGTTAGTCCATCCCAGATTAAATGGCTTGCTGTACCGACAATCAGTGCCAGACAAACTGCCAAGAAAAACTTTAATGCAGAAAGGATGCTACAAATATTTAACTCATGCTGAATACCGATGAAACGGTAAATGGCTGGGCGATATAGACCATACCAGATCATGCAGAAAATAAGTCCAATCCACAGGTCAGGATGAATCAGCGAAGACCATAAATGCGTGATATTTGAATTGCTCGAAGTAAAGAGACGATATAAATCGGGCACCATACAGCCAATCGCCAGTGCAGCAATCGGAAGCCGATTTCCACTTAAACGTGAAATGGGTGGAGCAAGCACAGCATGCGACAAGGTAAAGGGCATAAAAATAGTGTTTTTAATGTAATAAAAAATATTCGAAAGACATTCTAATAAAATATTCAGCTCATTATCGTAAAGGATTGCAAAAATAATGAAATGTTATATTATAACATTCATCCAAAATACTGAATTTGAGCTTCGGTCATGTCCTTTCCTAAGAATCTAATAACACTGTCAATTTTTGCTATCACTGCGCCTACGGTATTTGCAGAACAAACTTTATCTTCAATACCTGTACAGACTTTGGATACCATTCAGGTGCAAGCTCATCCATTGGTGCAAACAGCGGCAGATTTTGCGGTTGCAGATCATGTTGTAGACCAAAAAGCGCTGTCTGAACGGGCGACGACCATTGGTGATGCCTTGGCAGATGAGCTGGGGGTTTATTCCAATCAGTTTGGCAGCGGTGCCAGCCGTCCCGTTATTCGTGGTCAGGATGGCCCACGCGTAAAAGTATTGCAGCATGCGTCTGAAACAGCAGATGTGTCCACTTTGTCTCCTGACCATGCTGTCACCGTTGATCCGATTCTTGCCAAACAGGTTGAAGTGATTCGTGGTCCATCTACACTGCTTTACGGGGCCGGTACAGTTGGTGGTCTGGTAAATGTCACCGATCAGAAAATTCCGACCCAAATGCCTGAAGATGGCCTGGAAGGTACAGTGGGTCTACGTTATAACTCAGGCAGTGACGAGAAACTGGCAAGTGCTGGTGTGACAGCGGGTATTGGTGAAAACTTTGCTTTGCGTGTAGAAGGTTCAAAACGTAAAGCTAATGATTATATTGCCCCGGATTATGTGGTCGAAGAGCCGCATGGAGATCACTCCCACTTTCATAAAGAACGCCGTGTAGGCAATACCTTTGCCGAAGGGCAAACGGTGAATATTGGCGGTTCATGGATTCATGACCGAGGTTTTGTCGGTCTGTCCTATAGTAACCGTCAGGATCAGTATGGCTTGCCCGGTCATAGTCATGAATATCATGGTTGTGAAATTCATGGAGATCATTTTCACTGCCCAAAACCAGATGAAGATGAGCACGATCATGAAGAAACAGCTGGACCTTGGGTGGATTTAAAATCCGAGCGTTATGAGGTGCGTACCGAACTGGAGCAACCATTTACCGGTGTGGAAAAACTGCGAGCGCATGCCAGCTTTACTGACTATGAACATGATGAGCTTGAAGAAAGCGAAGTGATGAGTAATTTTAAAAGTAAGGGCTATGACGGTCGTTTAGAGCTGGTGCATGTACCAGTTGCAGGCTGGGAAGGGGTAGTTGGAACCCAGCTTTCACAGCAGAAAATTAATTTGTCCGCTCCAGAATCCCATGGCCATGACGAGCATGATGATGAAGGACATGAGCATGATCATAGTGAACATGCTGGTCATAATCATGAGGTGTTCATGCCAGACACCAAAACCCAGAAATACAGCTTATTTGCTTTGGAACATAAACAGTTCGGCGATGTGCATGTCGAGTTGGGCGCACGCGTTGAACATCAAAAAGTGAAAGTAGATTCGGAGCAGAAAGATTATTCAGGCACTGGCGTATCTGCATCTGCTGCGGCCAACTGGAAATTTGCACCAAACTACAAGCTTTCTGTGGTGGGATCACATCAGCAGCGTTTGCCTTTGGCTCAAGAGCTGTACGCGGATGGCCTGCATTTTGCCACCAATACGTATGAACTCGGTAACCCTGACCTCGATAAAGAAACTTCAAATAATCTTGAATTGGGTCTGCATTATGAAGGTGATCAACTGGATTACCATGTGCATGTGTATCACAACTGGTTCGATGATTATATTTATGGCGAAACAATAGCGCAGAAAGGTAATTTACGCGGTGTGCAGTATACCCAAGACAAAGCCAGATTCTATGGGACTGAGGCACAGGCAGGTTACCAGATCAATGACATGTATAAAGTCAGTGTTTTTGGTGACTATGTGCGTGGCAAGATTGAAGGTGAAAATGCACCACGTGTACCCGCGGGCCGCTTAGGAACCAGAGTCGAAGCAGACTTTGCCGATGGCTGGTCAGGTCTGGCTGAATATTATCATGTCTTTAATCAGGACAAGATTGCCAGTTATGAAAATGAAACCCAGGGCTACAATATGGTGAATGTTGGCTTAAGTTATGCCAATAGCATTGCAGATAAAAATGCTTACCGGGTTTATTTCAAAGCCAACAATCTGCTTGATGATCAGGTGTATTCACATACTTCATTCCTGTCCAATATTCCTCAGGTGGGTCGCAACTTTACCGTCGGCCTGCAGTATGATTTCTAATATATTCATAAACTAACAGGTCAAATCAAATAGAGATCACTGAAATCTACTTGAAAAATCATCAGATAAAACCTAGCCTGAACATATTGGGTTAGGTTTTTTCTTATGCGTATCTTTCAACGAATTCACAATAAACTGAACTGGTCGACTCGCCGTTATGCGACCTTAGCCATCAGTCTGCTGGCAGTCAGTTATCTGGCATCTGCCATTTATCATACTTATAAGCCTTTACCGGAAGGCTTGAATTACACGGGCAAGCTGCGTCATGCCGAAGTCAAGTTTCTGGCCGATCAGACCTATCTGGATGCAGAAGGAAAACAGCATCTGGATCATCGCATTTTCAATGAAATGCTGAAAATGATTGAAGAGGCCAAATCACTGATTGTGCTGGATATGTTTTTGTTTAATCAGCAAACCGGAACCTCGAAACAGGAGCATCAAGCATTGAGTCAACAGCTGACGGATGCTCTGATCAGTAAACGTCTGGTACAGCCTGAGGTGGAAATCAAGTTTATTACCGATCCGATCAATTCGGTCTATGGCGGGGTCAAGTCCGAACAGTATCGGGCGTTGCGCCAGCACGGCATCGATGTCATTGAAACCAATCTTCTTCCTTTACGGGCTTCCAATCCGGGCTGGTCAGGCTTCTGGTATTTATGTTGCCAGGGCATTGGCAATAACCCGGAAAAAGGCTGGTTACCAAATCCATTTGGACCAGAAAAAATTACCCTGCGCAGTTATTTTGATTTATTTAATTTTAAAGCCAATCATCGTAAAACTTTAGTGGTGGATACCGATCAGGGCTGGAAAGCTCTAGTCACCTCCATGAACCCGCATGATGGCAGTTCACGGCATTCCAATATTGGCTTGTTAGTCTGGGGGACTACAGCCGTAGACATTCTGAAAACGGAACAGTCTGTAGGCATGATGTCACATGCCAATATGCCAGCGATCGTTGCGGGGGATTTTCAGGCAGAGAATACCCAGCCACAGGTGCAGGTGCTGACAGAAAAAGCCATTTATGACGCGATTCTGAACCTGATCCAGACGGCAAAAGCCAATGAACAGATTGATCTGGCGATGTTTTATCTGTCTGAACGCAAAATTATTAAAAGCCTGATCGCGGCTCATGATCGTGGTGTCAAGGTTCGGGTTTTGCTCGATCCCAACAAAGATGCTTTTGGCCGTGAAAAGAACGGGATTCCAAACCGGCAGGTGGCTTGGGAACTGCATCAGGCTGGCATTCCGGTACGTTGGTGTAATACCCAAGGGGAGCAATGTCATAGCAAGATGATCATCAAGCGTAATACCCAGCAAGCTGAAATGATTTTAGGTTCAGCCAATTTCACAGCCCGTAACCTGAAAAACTATAATCTGGAAACTGATTTGCGTGTAGTTGGGTCATCACAGGCGAGTGTGTTCGTCGATGCCCAGCGTTATTTTAATAGTTCTTGGTCGAACCAGAATGGCCAAAAAGCAAGTCTTGATTATGCTGCCTATCAGGATGATTCACGATGGAAATACTGGCTGTACCGCTTTATGGAATGGAGTGGCTGGTCGACGTTTTGATTTTAAATTCCTCCTGACCTCTCTTTAAAAAATGGGAGGAAAGTCCCTCTTTGAAAAAGAGGGACTTAGGGAGATATTTTATGATCAGCTTTTTGATTCTGGATTTGGCGGAACCAGCTGATCCAGCTCTTTATCCGTTAATTGATCCAGTTCAGAAATATCAGTTTTAATTTTCCATTGGGTTTCATCATCGACCGGATTGGGTAGACGCGCTTCTAGCCAGTCACAGACCACGTCTGGCGGGAAATCAGCGTGATTACACTGGATCACCCAGGACAGGAAATCTTTGGCAACCCCATTCATGTACGGTGGAGGTGATACGGGAAGAAACTGAGTCGGAAGACGTTCATTTTTAGAAATATAATTTAGGACATGTCCCAGCTCTTGCACAGTTTGCCACGCCAGCGGATGATCTACATTAATCTGAAATTTAAACCACCATGCCTGTTTGCCATCTGAGCCATAGCTATCAATTCGCTCTTTCTGAACACTCGGCACTTTAGAAAAATATTCATATAAACGATCGAAATTTAAATCAGCCACGGTATTCAACTCGAAACATTAAAAAAGCAATTTTAGCATAAAGCAGCCGCCTGCCGATGTGCCTGCCAGAATGAAAACATGCAAGCGCATTACAAAAAATTGCAGGTCCTACAAGCTTATTCATATTTCCTGCATTTATTTTGTTTAAAATATAATCAGGATATTTAGAGGAAGCTCAAATGAAAATAGTATTATCGGGTGCAATATTCGCTACATTGCTATTAGGAGCTTCTGCACAGAGTATGGCTGGAAATGCCTGGGTGGGCTACAGTGGTGTAGACCGTTCTGTACCGAATTATCGTAGTGCACCACGACCTTATGATCCACCACGGCAGCATTACCCGCAACGTCCACTGCCACCGCGACCACATTACCCGCAACACCCATCACATTGGGGTTATCCGCCTGCGCAGAGTCAAAGCGGCCTCAATATTCAGTATCATGCACCGACCACTATTTATCAAAATTCGAATAGTTATAGCTGGGTCAATGGTGATCCGAATGTTGCCCGGATTGAAAGTTCGAGATATACGGTAATTACCGATTGGCAGCGTTTAGGGTTACCAGCACCACCGCGTGGCAGCTACTGGATTTATGAAAACGGACGTTATGTGCTGATGTCAAATCGTTAAACTGTTCTAAATTCTGAACGGATAATTCAGTTATAAATGTAAATAACCAGAAAGACCAAAATAGTTTCCTCTCCCGTGAGGAGAGGTTACTTGAGATCAATAGTCCTAAACCCTGAACGAGGCTTAAGTATTACTTTAAGCTGAAGTGCAAAAAAAGAGGGCTTAAAAGACTATGCCAGTTCATCATCTTCTGGACGTGGCGTTTTGCCGGGCGGTAGGGGCTTTTCACTATGTTTGTCACGCATCACCGATGGATAGGTCCATGAAGCATAACGCACCACCAAGATTGCAAAAGCCAGAATCAGGATTGAACCGGTAATAATGACCAGATCCATGCTGGCCTTATGGGTATGTTGAATATCTGCAATCAGCAAACGGGTCAGGGCGGTAATGGCAATATAAATCAGGAAGCGTACCGGCATATGGTTGGTCTTGAAATAGATGCCGACCATGGCGCCAAGTTCCAGATAAATAAACAGTAAAAGAATATCGTCAATGGTGGCGAACTGTTTGACAGTCAGAATATCGATGACGGTATGGCCCGCAGACCAGATCACCATACAGCCAATAATAAACAGGGCAATATAATGAAAGCTTTCTACAGCAAGATTACCGAAACGGTCGAGGAGGGCTTCAAATTTTTCAATTTTCGAACGAGATATGGACATATTATCCTCCTGATTTTCCATGTGATATAAACGATAGTTACAGAATAACGTGCAAAGATCATGCACAGAATGATTGAATGAAAAATAAAGATTAAATTATTTGAACTTTTGCGCTTTTTTTAGACTAAATTGCTATATTGTATGAGTGGTACATTGAATAAATAGGAGAAAAAAGTGTTAGATAAAATTCAAACAAAAATTAGCCAATTAGAAGCCGGAAAAAAATTAATCCTCGGCGTAGGCATTAAGGCTGAGGATATGCAAAAGGTGGTGGAACTTTGTGAGTCATTGGAGTCAGAGGGGAATATCAAAATTGTAAATAAACATTTGAACCCGAAAACGAATAATCAACCAGATACACTACTGATCCAAAAAGTTTAATTTTGGAGTTTAAAAAACGCCTGCATCAGCAGGCGTTTTTTATTGCAGATTTTCAGTTTAAGCTTGAGTCGTGAAATAATCTTCAGAGAAGTTCATGATGACGTCAGAACCTGATTTCACTTTAGTAATGCGTAATGCCAGTTCAGGCAAAATGCGTTGCACAAAATAACGTGCCAGAGCGAGTTTATTTTGATAGAACTCACCCTCTTTGTTTTTCGCTGCATTGGCAATGCGCGCGAACATATAAGAGAAGCTCAACAGACCTACAGCGTGCAGATAGTCCACTGCAGTCGCATTCGGAAAGTCATGGCTTTCTCTTGCTGCTTCCAGAATGTACTGAGTCACTGATTCAACTTCAGTCGCGGCATCCAGTGTGGCATCTTTAATGAAGTTCAGGTCCGCATCCAGACTATTGGCAAAGTCACGGATTTCAGAGATATATTCAGAGATATATTCGCCGCCACATTTAATGGTTTTACGGCCGATCAAGTCTTGTGACTGTACGCCATTGGTGCCTTCATAGATCTGGGAAATACGCAGGTCACGGATACATTGCTCTAGACCCCATTCACGGATATAGCCATGACCGCCGAAGACCATTTGTGCATCCAGGGTTGCCTGGAATGCAGTATCGGTCAGATACGCTTTCGCGATTGGTGTTAATAGCGCAACACGGTCATTGGCCTTTTTCACAGCTTCCGGATCGGTCGAGAATTTGGTGATATCCAACTGTTGACCTACATACACGGCGAATGCACGTGAAGCTTCATTATTGGCACGTACATTCAGCAGCATACGGCGTACATCACCATGCACTAGAATACTGTCCGCAGGTTTGTTTGGCGACTGAACGCCAGCCGCACTACGGCCCTGTAAACGGTCTGTGGCATATTGCGCAGCATTTTGGTAAGCAAACTCAGAAGCGCCCAAGCCCTGGATACCCATTGACAGACGTTCATAGTTCATCATCACGAACATTGCCGCCAGCCCTTCGTTTTCTTTACCAACCAGATAACCTTTCGCATCGTCGAAGTTCATCACACAAGTCGCAGATGCCTTGATCCCCATTTTATGTTCAATTGAACCAGGGCCAACCGGATTACGCTCACCTAGTGAACCATCTGCATTGACCAGGAATTTCGGTACGATGAACAGGGAAATACCACGAGAGCCGGCAGGCGCATCAGGCGTTTTTGCAAGAACTAAATGAATGATGTTCTCAGCCAGGTCATGGTCACCGCCAGTAATGAAAATCTTGGTACCAGTAATGCTATAAGTACCATCATCATTACGTTCAGCTTTGGTCTTGATAATACCAAGATCGGTACCTGCATGCGGTTCAGTTAGACACATGGTACCTGACCATTCACCAGAGTAAATTTTAGGCAGGTAAGTTTCTTTTTGCGCTTGAGAACCATAACTGTTCAGTGCCATACCAGCACCCACTGAAAGAAGCGGGTAGAGCATGAAAGATGGATTGGTGGCAAAAAGCATTTCATCTGACAGAACGGTCAGCATTTTTGGCATTTCCTGGCCGCCCCATTCAGCATCAGCACCCAGGCCGATCCAGCCGCCCTCAGCATATTGTTTGAATGCTTCTTTAAAACCAGCAGGTGTGGTGACATTGCCATTTTCATATTTTGCACCTTCTTCATCACCTGTACGGTTCAGAGGAAGCGTGACATTTTGTGCAAACTTCGCCATTTCTTCAAGAATAGCTTCTGCTGTAGCAGTATCCAAGTGGGCAAGGTTTTCATTGGCTTGCCAGAACTGTTCTGCATTGAAAACATCGTTCAGAATGAATTTCATGTCAGCAAGTGGCGCGTTATAAATTGGCATAGTGTGTCACCTGTTTTATTGTTTGATTGGGTTGTTTTGAGTCAGTCTAAAGCATTAAAAATCTGAATGTTAGACGACTAAAGGTTAATTCTGTAACGCTTTATAAAGAAAAAGGACTGCCTGATGATGACCGTCCTTTTTCTTATTATGCATTTAAAACTGCACTAACTTAGAATGCGAAGTGTTCAGCATCTAAAGTCATTAACGGCTCTACACCTGTTGCAATCACGTCAACGTGTGCACGAACACGTGGCAGGATTTTCTTGAAGTAGAAACGTGCAGTAGTCAACTTGGCATTGTAGAAGTCTGCTTCAGTTGTACCGGCAGCAAGTGTTTCCTGAGCAACCAGTGCCATGCGTGCCCATAGGTAGGCAAGGGTTACATAACCAGAGAAGTACAGGTAGTCAACCGCAGCTGCGCCCACTTCTTCAGGGTTTTGCATCGCACGCATACCAATCTGCATGGTCAGGTCACCCCATTCCTTGTTCAATGCCGCAAGCGGTTCAACAAACTCTTTCATTGCAGCATTGTCTTTGTTTGCTTCAGCAAATTTATGGATGATCTTGGTGAAGTCTTTCAACATTGCACCTTGAGTACCCAGAACTTTACGGCCTAACAAGTCCAGTGCCTGGATTTCAGTCGTACCTTCGTACAGGCAAGCGATACGTGTATCACGTACAATTTGCTCCATACCGTGCTCAGAAATAAAGCCATGACCACCGAATACCTGTACACCGTGTTTCGCAGCTTCAGAACCAGTTTCAGTCAGGAAGGCTTTTGCGATAGGTGTGAGCAGAGACAAGATGTTGTCTGCAAATTTACGGTCTGCTTCTTCCGGTGCATGTTCAACCACGTCAGCATATTGTGCTAACAGGTAAACTAGTGCACGACCACCTTCTGCATATGCTTTTTGCGTCAACAGCATATTACGTACCGCAGGATGCACAATGATTGGATCTGCTTCTTTTTCAGGTGCTTTAGGACCAGAAAGAGAGCGCATTGCCAGGCGGTCTTTTGCATATGCAAGTGCGCCTTGGAATGAACCTTCAGATGCTGCAAGACCTTGAACTGCTGTACCGATACGTGCTGTGTTCATGAACGTGAACATGCAGTTTAGACCGCGGTTTTCAGGCCCAATCAGGTAACCTTTTGCATTATCAAAGTTGATCACACACGTTGCGTTACCATGGATACCCATTTTGTGTTCGATCGAACCACAACGTACGCCATTGCGGTCAGCGATTGAACCGTCAGCATTCAGGTTGAATTTTGGTACGATGAACAGAGAAATACCTTTGGTACCTTTCGGTGCGCCAGGAAGGCGAGCCAGTACAATATGAATGATGTTCTCTGCCATGTCATGTTCACCAGCAGAGATAAAGATTTTCTCGCCAGAGATTGCATAACTGCCGTCAGCTTGTGGCTCGGCTTTGGTACGGATAATACCCAGATCAGAACCTGCGTGAGATTCGGTCAGGCACATGGTACCCGTCCACTCGCCTGAAACCAGTTTAGGCAGATAGGTATCTTTTTGTTCTTGCGAACCGTGGTGTTCTAAAGTACGAACTGCACCGTGAGACAGACCCGGGTACATACCCCATGCCCAGTTCGCAGTACCGACCATTTCAGAAATTGTGATGCCTAAAGAGTTAGGAAGACCTTGGCCGCCATATTGCTCTTCAGCAGAAAGAGAAGGGAAGCCCAGCTCGATATATTTTTGGTATGCTTCTTTAAAACCAGTTGGAGTGGTGACAACGCCATCATTCCAGGTACAGCCTTCACGGTCACCGGTCTGGTTAATAGGAGATAATTCATTTTCACAGAAGTCTGCTGCAGCTTCTAAGTACTGATCCACCAGCTCACGGCTTACGTTTTCTTGGAATGCAGGGAGATTTGCATAGTGTTGTTCAGCATTTAATAACTCATGCAAAACGAATTGCATATCACGTAAAGGCGCTTTGTATTGTGGCATATCGGGTTCCTCAATACTGGTTGAACCAGCGTTATAATCTTAGATGAACTAAAACCTGTCGTCACTGACATGGTTTGGAATAGTCTAATCGTGCAACAACTTCCCTTGCGGTACAAGCTTTTTGAGGTGATTTGTTGGTGACTGTAAAGTCAAAGATTAATCTGAATAGTGCCTTAAATGTCTTGCGTATAAAGACTTTAGTCATATTCTGCTGGAAAGGAATAGTCAACTGCATGCAAGAAAGTGCCCCCAATAAAAAAGCACCCGAAGGTGCTGATAGTGACGCATTGATTCCTATGTATTAATAGGCAGGCGCTTTAGGCTGGAAACGAACAAGGCATTTGCCATTGATGGTGTGTTCACCCATCTTGATCTGTACTGCAGTACCGTCTTTTTTACCTTGACAGGCTTGGCGCATTGCCTGTTGATGTGCCTGACGTTGAGCCAGACGCTGATCAAACTGTTTGGTTAATTCTGAACGTTGGGCATCAGTCAGGACTTCGCCACGCATCATGCTTCCACGCATGTCACCACGAATTGGACCATATTCAGCTTGCATGCCGCGATATTCGCCACGTTGACTCTTCATCTCTTTACGGTCTGCTTTAAAGACCATCTGGCAGGTACCATCTATGGTTTTATCGCCACTCTTGACCTGAATGGCTGAACCAGCAGCTTTATTGTCGCAGGCCTGTTGAAGCTGTTTGGCAAACTGCATCCGTTCTGCACGTTTCGCCTTAAACTGCTCACGCTGTTCAGGGCTCAGATGATGTTTTTTACCTTCATGATGTTTCATCATGTGGGGGTGATCACTACTTTGCACATTGCTGGTAGATTGACAGGCAGTCAAGGCACCCATTGATAAAACACTGCCACTGATTAATGCTATTTTTGTCATGGTTTGCATATGATTTATCCCGTTAAAGGTCTGATTCTTTTGATCGTTAAAGATTAAACAATAAAGATGTAGAAACAATGAAGGGTTTTTTGATGCAGTGTTCGCTACAATAATGAATATAGAAGAAAAATTGAGATTTCTATTTTGAACATTCGCCGTATTCCCATTGCATTACGTCTATTTTTGACTGTACTGTTGACCACGCTGGTCATTACCACGGTGAGTCTGGGTGTATTGCATCTGAATATGCAGCGTAATTTTGCCCGCTATGTCGCCGATGTCGAAATGCAGAAGCTGGATTATGTGATTGAAAATCTGGCAGATGTCTATGCGGTCTATCAGGACTGGGGTAATGCGATTCAGGCACAGATTCTCCAGATAGAAGGTGAAGCTGCACCGGATGATTATGACCGTTTATCACGCTGGTGGCTGCGCCGTCAGTATGATATTGCCTTGCAGCAGCGTTATTTTCAGGAACAGACCTTGGCTCAGGTCGCACCCAGTATGGTAGATCCGGCGCTGCCACAACGTCAGGTCAATGAAGAAGAATTACGTGTGCTGGCATCTAATTTGCCGTCCCAGTTTCAGCCCTTTGAAGGTTTGAAATTCCCGCTCAGCTCCAATCAGAATCTGTTTAGAGCTGACCGCAAGAATGGGGAACAGCCAGCACAGCAACCGACCGGCAAGAAGCAGTTTATCCAGATGCCGGATCGTCTTGGTCTCAGTTCACGTCTTTCCCTGTATGATGCCAAGCGTCGTTTTGTGGTCGGTGAGGCTTCGGATGAGCAGGTCTCCTATCGTCCGATTATGGTAAATAACCAGATTGTCGGCTATTTGGGCTTAAAACCGGTACTGGACCAAGATGATGCCTTAAGTATCAATTTCTTCAGTAACCAGAAGCGTTATTTATTTCTGGTATATGCACTCAGCGTTCTGGCAAGTCTGATTGCTTCCCTGTTACTGGCGACTTATTTTAAAAAGCCGATTCAACGTCTGCTGAATGGTACGCGAGCCTTAACCCAGGGTAATTATCAATATCAGATTAAAGTGAACCGCAATGATGAACTGGGTGATTTATCCAATGAACTAAATGCATTGGCGGTAATTCTGGATCAGCATGAAACCTCACGCCGTCAGTGGGTGGCAGATACTTCGCATGAATTAAAAACCCCGCTGGCAGTATTGCAGGCGCAGATTGAAGCAATGCAGGATGGAATCCGTAAACCGACCCCTGAGCATTTTGCTTCCATGCTGGCGCAGGTGAGTAGCCTGAAAAAGCTGACTCAAGATCTGGCTGCACTGGCACAGGCAGACGCCCAGCAATTGCAATTTTATTTCTCGACGGTCAATCCGTGGGAAGTGGTACAGCAGGAACTCATCAACTTCCAGCCGAACTTTGAACAGGCTGAATTGGCAGTCATTGCAGAGGGTGAAGGTACTGAGTTAAATCTGGATCTGGATCGTTTTAAACAGATTGTGGCGAACTTGCTGAGCAACAGTATTCGCTATACTGAAGCAGGCGGGCAGGTTCATATTCATACCACACAGGATGATAAAGAATGGACCCTGTATGTCGATGACAGTCCGTATGGCCTGACCGATGAACAACTGGCGCGTATTGGTGAGCGTTTCTACCGTGTCGATGATTCACGTACCCGGGCCACTGGCGGAACCGGCCTTGGTTTGGCATTATCATGTAAAATTACTCAGGCGCTGGGCGGCAGCTTAAGCTTTGCACATTCACCGTTGGGTGGCTTGCGATGCAAGCTGAGCTTTCCTAAACAAATGAAACCATGAAGGGAATATATTGATGAAACATATCATGCTGGTTGAAGATGAAATCGAACTTGCACAGTTGGTGCGAGACTATCTGGAAGCTGCTGGTTTTGAGGTCAGTATGTTTCATGATGGGCAGGAAGCATATAACAGCTTTACCCAGCGTAAACCGAGTCTGATGATTCTGGATCTGATGGTGCCGCGTATGGACGGTCTGACCATTTGCCGTAAAGTGCGAGAACAGTCAGATTTGCCAATTATCATGGTGACCGCGCGTACCGAAGAAATTGACCGCGTGCTGGGGCTGAATATGGGGGCTGATGATTATATCTGTAAGCCATTTAGTCCAAAGGAACTGGTAGCACGGGTACAGGCTGTGTTACGTCGTCTGGACCGTAAATCAGAACCGGAAAGCAATGACCTGTTCCGCATGGACAAATCCCAGCAACGAATCTGGTACCAGCAAAAAGCTTTGAACCTGACACCGACTGAATTCCGTTTACTGGAATTATTCCTGGAACATGTTGGACAGGTCTATTCTCGTGCGCAATTGCTGGATCATATCAATCCGGACAGTTTTGATGTCGCAGACCGGGTCATTGACAGTCATATCAAAAACCTGCGCCGCAAGATTTCCGATGCAGCTGAAACCGGTAACCGTCATGAGTGGATTCAGGCGGTGTATGGGGTCGGTTACCGTTTTGAATATCCTGAAGACTGATTAAGTTTTTAATGTTTAAGAGAAGCGAATGGGTGAGTACTTATTCGCTTTTTTTATAAAGCATTATTCTTTTGATTTTATGAAAAGAACAGGACACGTGTATAATGCCTTCTGGATCATTTTTAGAGGGTTCTGAAACCTAGGGTTTTTGATGGTTAAGAACTTATTCTGAAAATTATTTATTACTTTTTTAGATTCTGATTGAGTGCGAAAAACTGTTGGCTATCAATATTTTAATTTATTTCAATATAATAATGAATACAGTCTCTAGTATCCTCACCGATTAAAGGAAATCTTGCCCAATTTTTTAAAATGCCTGTTTGGGTGAAACCTGATTTAATCAGGGCGTTTTGCGATCTACTATGTTCTGCATCACAAAAAGTTTCAATTCTTTCAAGAGTGCTGTTATTTTTTAAATAAGTAATTACAGCTTTTAGGGCTTCTTGCATGAACCCTTGTCCTTGAAATTTTTTTCCTAGTCCAAAGTGGATTTCCCCACAATTCTCTTTATTAAAAAGCAATACAATTCCCAGAGCCAAATCCGTTTTCTTGTCGCTAACAATCCAGGCAAAATTTTTATCTGGGTCTTCCCAGTTGACCCCACACCAATTTTCCAACATGTTTTTTGTCTGACTTATATTTTTATGTGGCATTCTCTGGAGATATTTGCTCGCTTCCCAGTCTCCGAAATATTCAGTAAAGAGAGAATTTTCATCCCCAGTCTGAAATTTACGTAAATTTAGACGATCAGTTTTTATAGGCGAAGCTAATACTTTGTGAGTTTTCATAGTTATTTAATTTAAAATTCTAGCCTTAGTTTAAAAATATATGATCAGTTTATTCAAGTACAGCTTAAATGCTCCTAAGTAATTTAATTCTCTGTTGATCTGTTTTATTTAACTTTGCTACCACCCGCTCATAAGAATTCAGTACCAAATCTTGGATCAAAGCTTCATCCAGATATTCACTCTCGTAAACTGAAATCCAATGCTGTTTATTCATATGCCAGCCAGTACGAATATATGGATAAATATCCCGCAGCATTGCACCGTGCTCAGGCTCGACTTTTAAATTAATGGCAGCTTTACCTCGCAAATGAAAAGTCAGCATAAAGACTTTATCCATGACTTTATAAACATCGCAGCCCTCACCAAAAGGCTGGGTGACTTTTAGTTCAGGAAGTTTTAAAGCAGTTTGGGCAGTAAGAGTGTGTAAGGTCATAAGCTGTGAATAAATAAAAAAACTGTGGATAGTGTTTAAATTATCCACAGTTTTTATTTTAGATGTGAATAAATTAAGAAGAACAGCTGACCATTACTTCTGGCACATCACTTGGCAATGGTGCTAAATCTTCAGGCTGTTCCAGATCTGAATGTTTCTGATAAGGCTGACTCAATAATTTAAACAGGCGGTCTACTTCAGAAAAATCATCCCGCTCTGCCAGTTCAATGGCTTTCTGTGCCATATGATTTCGCAGAATATAATGCGGATTGGCCAGTTGCATGGCGGCATCCAATTCTTCTATATCCTGATGTTCACGGATAGATTCATATTGCGCCAGGAATGCTTCAAACTGGCGTCGGTCCAGGCAATCATCTTTAAGGGCTTCATAGTCTTTATTTTGCAACCGGATAAAACTCTGGGTGTAGTCCAGTTGCTCACTTTGCAAAATTCGCAGGAAGGCCATTGCACAGTCAAAACTGTCTTTATGGAAACTTGGCAACCCCATTTTCTGGTTTAAACCATGCTCATAATGTTCCAGGAAAGTTGGTTCATAGTGTTCCAGACATTGGGACAGATCCTGTTTCCATTGTTCTTTATCATAGTCTATAGGGCAGAGCGAAATCAGGTTATTCAGCCACATCCATAAATTCCAGTGTCCGATACTGGGCTGCTGCTGATAGGTGTAACGGCCTTGATAATCGGAATGGTTATTGATCCAGTTCGGACGGAAGCGTTCCATAAAACCATAAGGGCCAAAGTCGAGTGTTGAGCCGGTAATATTCAGGTTGTCAGTATTCATGACGCCATGTGCAAAACCGACCAGTTGCCATTTGGCAATCATGACGGCAGTACGCTGAATGACTTTGGTGGCAAAGGCTAATATTGGCTGTTCAGCTTGCAGACATTCCGGATAATGCCACTCGATACATTTTTGCGTGAACTCAGCTAATACATCTGGCTGATATTGATTGATCCACTCAAAATGGCCAAAACGGATATGGCAGTCTGAGCTACGCAACATCATCGCGCCCGGCTCTAGCTTTTCGCGCTGTACCCCCTGAGTAGATGAAGTGAAACCAACTGCATTACTGGATGCCACACCCAAAGCATTTAAGGCATGACCCGCCAGATACTCACGGATCACTGAACGCAGTACGGCCCGGCCATCTCCCATACGCGAATAAGGCGTAGACCCAGCACCTTTTAAGTGTAGATCAATGGTCTGATTATTTTTATCCAGAATTTGTGCAATCAGCAGCCCGCGACCATCTCCCAATTGTCCTGCCCATTGTCCAAACTGATGACCTGCATAGACCATGGCTAAGGGTTCAAACTCAGCAAAGACTTTCTGACCACTACAAATCTCGACCCATTTTGCCTTGTCTTCCTCCGACCATTGCAGCTGTTCTGCCAATGCAGCATTAAAATGTCCGGCTTTTGCGCCTTTTAACGGAAGGGGAAGCTGATGATGATAGAGACAGGACGGAAGTGTTTGATAGCGAGAATTAAAATACATGGCATTCAGTACAGGCTAGGAGTAAATGAACTATAACAAAGATAGTTGTATAAAACTGTTGTATAAGCGAGAGTTCACGTTATCTTTCAGCATAAAAAAAGCCCCGAGCGAGGCTTTTCGTTTTGACAGATTTTTATTGAGAAACTGCAGATTTTTTCAAATTACGAACCAGTAAGTTCAAGGTCTCACGGTGATGGGAAAGACGTTGTTCTACCAGCTGGAATTCAACTTTCAATTTGTCATCCATCTGGTGAATCTTTTCAGCCATCGATGCTTTCTTGACCTGAATTTCCTGTTCTTTCAACTTCGCCCAGTCATTTAAAGTTTGGGTAAAAGCATCATATTCCTGTGCAATCTTGGTTTTCACTGTCGAGATATCTTCAGAAACGTCATGGCCATAAACTGCAAGATCCTGTTCAGCATATTTAAACTTCATTGCCAATTCCGCTTTTTTAATATTAAAGCTAGGAATACGGCGCAAGTTTTTTGCTAAACCGAGTTTAGAGCAGGTCCAGATCAACCATTTGGTTGGATCATACTGCCACCATTTCACGCCGTTACGGTAGTCGTACTGGAAAATGTGGTGATAGTTATGATAACCCTCACCCCAAGTTGCGATTGCAAGTACAAAATTGTCACGCGCAGTATTTTCGTCAGTATATGGACGATTCCCCCACATATGGCACAGTGAGTTGATGAAGAAAGTGACGTGATGGCTCAAAATTAAACGCATTAATCCGCCTAACAGCAATACACCCCAGACATCGCCTACCATCAAGCCAATAGGTAATAAAATTGCGGCATGAACGGCAATCACTAATGGAACGTAGTATTTGTCCTGAAACATCACTACTTTATCTTTTAACAGATCTGGCGCATTTTTGTAGTTGGCTACACCGGATGGATAATCACGTAACATCCAGCCGATATGTGCATACCAGAAGCCTCGATTGATCGAGTACGGGTCTTGCTCCACGTCATCAACATGACGGTGATGGGTACGGTGACCAGATGCCCAGAATAAAATACTATTCTGTACTGCAAATGTACCCATGATCATCAAGATGATTTTTAATGGTAAGGTGGCTTCATAAGCACGATGTGCCCACAGGCGATGGTATCCTGCTGTAATGCCAAGGCTGCTTACGCCCAGTAAAACAAACATACTGATCCAAGCGGCAACACTAAAATCATGGTGATACGCATACAACGGAATCGCAATCAGGGCTACGATTGGTAAAAATACCAATGCAAACACAGCAATCCAGTTGATGGGGGCTTTGGGTAAGGGAGCATTCATCTCCAACAGCACTCCTAGAACCTCGAAAGGTTTAACAATAAGCAGAAACCGCTGTTCGTTTTAACAGCAGCCTATCTTGTTCATATTAGCATGTGGTCTAGGGCTGCACTAGCATTATTGTACGGTTGTATTGTACTTATGAGTCTTGGAATAAGCCGACAAAAACTGCCATTTTTCCAAGCTGGATAAACCCTGATTTCTGTCTAAGTGACTGAGGATCATCAACCTTTTATTTTTTTATTTTTGGGTTAGGATAGCTGAAAGGGTTGTTCATAATTTCTACAAGATTACATGTCGGTTTGCAGACAGATGCGGAAAATAAACCTAAGTTAACCTAGACTTAGCATAAGTTTAAGCAGATTCTCTATTTTTAAAAATTGATGAGGGTAAAGATATCAACAAGAAGATAACTGCAAATTTATTATGTAAATGAGGCTAGTACTTTAAAGCTGTTGCAGCATCAGTTTTGGATAATCTGTAATTAAGCCCTGAATACCCCAGTCCCGAAGCTGCTTGGCACGCGTCACATCATTGACCGTCCAGACACTGATATTTAGCTCGGCCGCCTGCGTAGCCTGGATCAGGCCTTGGCTAACCAGTTCATTCATCCAGCCAATATGACAGCATCCCAGTTCCAACGCCTGATCAATGGCTTGATGTTTGACATCAGTTTCAATCAACAAGCCGCGTTTTAAGCGGGAGTTTTGCTGTTTCAATGCATTCAGGATTTTCGCATCAAAGCTGGTAACAATAGCTGCCTGCTCATAGCCTTGCAGTTGTTGTTCGACTTCTAATGCTATTTTTTCGGCTGCTGCTTCTGAGTCAACACTTTTGATTTCAACTTCAATATGTTCAAAATTTCGAATGACATTTAAGGTTTGATCAAGGAGCGGAGTGGCTTCGATTTTATTCCATTCTGACCATTTGACTGCATGATTATACTGGACAAGATCTTGACGGTTACACTCATACAAAGGCTTCTGCAAGCCGGTGGTACGAACAAAATTGTCGTCATGCATGATGATTAAAGCATTGTCTTTGAGTTGACGAACATCAAACTCAACGGCGCGAATGCCGATTTCCTGAATATACTGAAAACCGCCCAAGGTATTTTCAGGGGCTTCGCCACGTGCACCACGATGTCCAATTATGCGCATAAGATGCTCATGAGTGGGAAAGTTAAGTTCATTTTGCGAGGGCTACGTGACAGAAGGATGACACTATCTATTTTCGTCAGATGCCCTATAAAATCAAGACACATCTGACGCGTATTTTTAGATGCTAATCTGGAAGCTGATTTTACTTTTCGATGCTGTCATTGATATTTTTTTGCCAGAGCACTTCAGAACCACCCTCAGCGCGTTGCAGGGTACGCGATGCGACAAATAACCAGTCGGATAGACGGTTCAGCAGTTGTAGCGATGCAGCCTGAATATTTTGGTCACGGTGGTGGACTGACATCACGCTGCGTTCGGCACGACGACAGACTGCACGAGCCTGATGGGCAAAGCTGCACACCAGCGTTCCAGCAGGCAGAATAAAGTCTTTTAACATCGGCAAAGCTTCATTCATACGGTCGATATCATTTTCCAGAAACTCAATCGATACCGGTTGCACCAGATTAAAACCCGGAATACACACTTCACCACCCAGATCAAATAGCCAGTGCTGGATCAGACTTAAGGATTTATCCCAAGGAGTTTTATCTTCAATAGTGCTTGCAGAAATCTGCGCGCGTAATACGCCAATTACTGCATTCAGCTCATCGACATCACCCAGCGCGGTAATACGCAAGTCATCTTTGGCAACGCGTGAGCCATCACCAAGCCCTGTAGTACCCGAATCGCCTGTGCGCGTGTAGATTTTACTTAAACGGTGACCCATTTGAATTCCTTGATTTTTTAAATGCTGAATATAAAAAGAATCATGCCATAGGCATGACATGATTCTCAAAAGTATTTCTAAAAAGGTTGAACTTAGTATTTAAAGGTCACACCCGCAGAAGCGAGTCGGCCACCGTTCACATAGTACTGGTCGCCAGCACTATGCACAGTTTTGTATTTCACATCACCGACATTTTCAATGTTAGTAAACAGTTTAACTGTTGGATTAATATTCCAATAGGCATTTAAGTCAACACGTGCATAACCTGGAATATCACGACTAAAGTCCTTCGCTTTCGATTTTGCTACCAGTGCAGCACTTAAACCGTAATCCGCATTTTGTAGACCTGTCGATACAGTGAATGACTGACGAGGGCGACGTAACAGCTCTGAATTCTGTTTCGTATCTTCAGTTTTGACATAAGTGTAACCGGCATTAATAAAGAACTGATCTTTTGCCCATTGTGCCGTCAATTCGCCGCCAGTCATCCTGGCTTCATCAATGTTCTGGTTTTGGTAAACGGTCGTTGGAAACCATCCTTCTCCACAATCAATAATACATACCGAATTAATTAAATTATCGACTTCCGTATAGAAAACGGAAGCACCTGCCAAAATATTTAATGGAAGTTTTTGATCTATCCCCATTTCATACGAAATGCTTTCTTCAGGCTTCAATTGATCATTGCCGCCAAAAGCATACATATCATTTAAAGTCGGTGCCTTAAATGCTGAACCAATATTGGTATAAATGCTGGTATTAGGGAGCAGTTGGTAACGGATACCACCTTGTGCAACGGTATGTGAGCCAAATTTTTCGTTATCTTCGATACGCACACCCACCTGAGTGCTTAAGCTATTTGTCTGATACTGGTGCTGAATATAGTAGCCTGTTGAATTAATGTCTTCATCAAGAGCCTGGGTTTTTGCATCGGTATTACGCTGGGTAATGCCCAGTAAAACATTTTGTGCTGCCGTGAAATTCCATTTGCCATAGATTTCTGCTTCTTGCGTGGTGCTATGTACAAAGCTGCTTGAGGTGACCTGATCTAAGTCATCTTTAAACTGAGATAGACGTGCATTAATTTCAGTAGTTTGTGTTGGGTTAATACGACCTTTTAAATTTACAATTTCATTTTCAAAATCTTGGCTGGAAAATGCACCCCAATTACTGTATTGCACATTTCCTGAATTTTGACTGTAATCGAGTGATGTTGCATAACGCTCTTTTTCAATACCGAATTTTGCACTATAGCCTTTTTGATCATAACTGTAGTTACGGTTGTCATTGATATTGAATACAGGTGTGCCGTCAGTTTCTAAAACCTGACCGCGAATCTGTGCATACACCCCATTTTCTGCCAGGTCAGCACCAATAATTGATTTGTAGGTTTGATTCTCGCCAATTTCACCTGTTACAAAGGCACCTGTTTTTTCAGGCGTTTTTGTTACAAACTGTACTACACCACCAATTGCATCTGTACCATAAAGCACAGATGCAGGGCCTTTTAAGACTTCAATCTGTTTAAGATCTGTGGTGTCTAAAAATGGAATAGACGCTGCACCTGTGGTGGCTGTATTTAAACGAACACCATCACGTAGTACCAAAACTTGATTGGAATTGGTGCCGCGTAAGAAAATAGAAGTTTGCTGGCCATAACCACCCGATTGCACGACATTAATACTTGGGTCTGTTTTTAGTAAATCTGGTAGTGCTTTAAGAGGTGACTGCTCAAGAATTGCAGGTTCAATAATCGAAATACGCGCTGGCACATTTTCAATTTTTTCTCCAGAGCGAGTCGCAGTGACTACAATGGTATCTAAAGATGCTTTTGCAACTTTTTGCTCGGTGGCATGAACAGATGAAGTGGTACCCAACGCAAGTGCGATCGCACCTACCAAGGCAGTAGGTTGAAATTGAATAGACATGAAATGCTCCATACATTCACTTCCCCGTGAATGATTGAGTTATAGAACACAACAAGCAGGTTTCCGGACTTAAATGTGCAAAGCAGCGACTTTGCTGTATATCCACCTTCCCACATCAAGATGCAGTGGTGTAAACCGAAGGGTTTAAATTGAGATACGTTTCATTTTTTACCGTTGCGGGGGCAGTGCTGGATTTACACCAGCTTCCCTAAAGCCTGAAGGCTTGGACTTGCTGCAAAGTGAGCGCAGTATAAAGTCAGGATGGCGGATACACAATCTGCATCAAGAATAATCCGGATGAACTTTACGCAAGTCAGGAAAATTGCATTACAATGATTTGCCCCAATCTTATAGATTGTTCAATACATTGGTAGATATAGAGCCAACATAATATGCGAACCCGTGCCAAAATTTGTGGAATCACCCGAGTTGAAGATGTACATGCCGTAGTCAATGCTGGCTGTGATGCGATAGGATTTGTATTTTATCCACCGAGTCCGCGGCATGTCACTTTAGAGCAGGCTGAAATCCTGATCCGGGCGGTTCCAGCTTATGTGCAGGCCGTAGGTTTATTTGTAAATAGTCGCGCAGATGAAATCCAGGCGATTTTAAATAAAGTACCGCTGGATATTTTGCAATTTCATGGCGATGAAACACCTGAACAATGTCAGGCCATCGCCCAGCAGGTGGGGCGCCGCTGGTATAAAGCCATTCAGGTGCAACCTGATCTGGATGTGGTTGCAGAAATTCAGCGTTATCAAGATGCAGGTGCAAGTGCAGTACTGTTAGACGCATGGCATCCTGACCTGAAAGGTGGCACAGGGCACAGCTTCGATTGGGATACATTTCCCAAACTCAATATTCCCTTGATCTTGGCAGGCGGTTTAAATCCTGACAATATCGAACAGGCAATTCTCACCACACAGGCGTATGCCGTGGATGTGAGTGGCGGTGTCGAGTCCGCAAAAGGTATTAAAGACCAACAACTCATAGAACGCTTTATGCAAGGAGTCCATCGTGGATCAGCAAAGTACTAGCCAGAACAGTCAGGCAGTTGACTATACCCAATTCCCGGATGAACGCGGGCATTTCGGTATTCATGGCGGACGTTTTGTGTCAGAAACACTCATGGCGGCTTTAGAAGACTTGGAAAAGCTCTATTTTCGTATGAAAGATGATGCGCAGTTTTTGGCAGAATTTGACCGTGACATGGCGTTTTACGTCGGTCGTCCGAGTCCTTTATATCATGCTGAACGATGGTCGAAAGAGTTGGGTGGCGCACAGATTTACCTGAAACGTGAAGACCTGAACCATACCGGTTCTCACAAAGTAAATAATACAATCGGTCAGGCCTTACTGGCGAAGCTTTCCGGCAAGAAACGTATTATTGCCGAAACAGGGGCAGGCCAGCACGGTGTAGCAACGGCAACGATTGCAGCACGTTTAGGTCTTGAATGCGTAGTATTCATGGGCGCAGACGATGTAAAACGTCAGGCGATGAACGTCTACCGTATGCGTTTATTAGGCGCGACGGTTGTGCCGGTAGAAAGTGGATCTAAAACATTGAAAGATGCCATGAACGAAGCCATGCGTGACTGGGTGACCAATGTGGATTCAACTTACTACGTCATTGGTACCGTGGCAGGTCCACATCCATATCCGCAACTGGTTCGTGATTTCCAGTCGATCATCGGTCGTGAAGCACGCCGTCAGATTCAGGAACAGGCAGGCCGTCTGCCAGATGCACTGGTCGCATGTGTCGGTGGTGGATCCAATGCCATGGGCTTGTTCTATCCATTCCTGAATGATCAGGACGTGAAAATGTACGGAGTAGAAGCAGCAGGTCTGGGTATTGAAACTGGTAAGCACTCTGCGCCGTTAAATGCCGGACATGTCGGTGTACTGCATGGTAACCGGACTTACCTGATGTCTGATAAAGAAGGTCAGATCATTGAAACCCATTCAATTTCTGCAGGTTTGGACTATCCGGGTGTGGGTCCGGAACATAGCTTCCTGAAAGATATGGAGCGTGTGAACTATGTACCAATTACAGATACTGAAGCATTACAGGGTTTCCGTGACTTGACCAAGATTGAAGGCATTATTCCGGCGCTGGAAAGTGCACATGCCATGGCATACGTGTCCAAGCTTGCACCGACCATGGACAAGGATCAGATTATTATTGCGACGGTTTCAGGTCGTGGTGATAAGGACTTGATGACTGTGGCACGCATTGATGGCGTAGAAATGGTTGAGATGTAAGTTCCTTAAAGTTCTCTCCTTATAGGAGAGGGTTTGGGAGAGGTTATTTCAAATAAAAAATCGTGCTAATAAAACTTAGCACGATTTTTTTTATCGGACAGATTTTGCGGGAACCTGCTTATCTGGAGTTAAGAGAACTCACCTTGTGCGCGTTCTTTAGCCCATTCACGTAAAACAAATTTCTGCAGTTTGCCGGTCGAAGTTTTTGGAATCTCGGTAATCACCACATCCTTAGGCACTTTAAAGCGGGCCAGATGCTCACGGCAGAATTCCATAATTTCTTCTTCAGTGGCCTGGGTACCTTCTTTAAGTTCAATAAAGGCACATGGCACTTCCTGCCAGCGTGGATCAGGCTTGGCAACTACTGCTGCAGTGAGTACGGCCGCATGTCGATATAATACTTCCTCGACTTCAAGCGAGGAAATATTTTCCCCACCGGAAATAATCACGTCTTTGGAGCGGTCAGTGATTTTGGCATAACCATCCGGTTGGCATACCGCCAGATCGCCAGTATGGAACCAGCCTCCTGCAAAGGCTTCCGCGGTGGCTTCGGGATTTTTCAGATAGCCTTTCATCACGATATTGCCACGGAACATGATCTCACCCATGGTCTGTCCATCGTGTGGTACTTCCTGCATGGTGTCGGGATCAAGCACTTTCATGCCATCCTGCAACGGATAAGGTACGCCCTGACGGGAGTGCAACTGTGCCTGTTCCTGAATGGATAAATCACTCCAGCCTGCCTGAGATGCACATAGTGCAGAAGGGCCATAGGTTTCTGTCAAGCCGTAGACATGCGTTACATTAATGCCGATATTGCGCATGCCCTCAATAATGGCCGCAGGAGGAGCAGCACCTGCCACCATGACCTCGACCCGGTGCTCAAACTTGGTCTTTTTCTCTTCAGGCATGTTGATCAGCATCGACAGGACAATCGGTGCACCACAGAAGTAATCAACCTTATGTTCAGCGATCAGCTTAAAGATCAGTTCAGCATCGACTTTACGCAGGCAGACATTGGTTCCGCCGTTGGCCGCCATGGTCCAGGCAAAGCACCAGCCATTACAGTGGAATAGCGGCAGGGTCCATAAATAGGTGGCGCGGGGTGTCATGCCACAGGCAATAATATTACTGGCTGCATTAATGTAGGCACCGCGATGATGATAGACCACACCTTTTGGGTTGCCGGTGGTGCCGGAGGTATAGCTTAAGCTGATGGCATCCCATTCATCTTGGGGTAAATGCCATTCAAAGTTTGCGTCGCCTTGGGCAATCCAGTCTTCATATTCGATTTGACCAATACGCTGCTCTTCACCTTCAAACTCTTCATCAGCCACATCAATGACATAGATATCGTGTGAAATCAGGGCGAGGGCTTCTGCTGCAAGTGCAGTAAATTCGGGGTCGACCAGCAAGACTTTGCTTTCAGCATGTTCCAGCATGAAGGCAAGGGTTTTGGCATCCAGACGGGTATTTAAGGTATTGAGGACTGCACCTGCCATCGGTACGGCAAAATGTGCTTCAATCATGGCAGGGACATTAGGCAGCAGGACAGAAACAGTGTCATTTTTATCGATGCCTAATTTCTGCAGCTGGTGAGCAAACTGACGGCAACGGTTATATTTCTCACGCCAGGTGATCCGACGCTTTCCGTGGATAATCGCATTCTGATTTGGATAAATATAAGCTGCACGATCCAGATAGCGTAAAGGTGACAAAGCTACAAAATTCGCGGGGGTACGCGGTAATTCATCATATGCGCTAACCATGGTAAAACTCCGTTCTATATTTATTTTGATATCCTGCTGAAAAGATATGTACTTCTTGGAAATCTTGCATTTATGCTTTAGTCGAGTACGATTTTAATAATTTTAAGTAATTGAATATTAATAAAAATATTTAATCCTGTTTAAATGTTTTGAACCCATGGGTTCCCATGTTTGATTTTTTAGGTATTTTACTCTAACTGAGCCATTCAAATTATATAAACCAAGGAATAATAATGAAAATACAACAGGCAGATGCCACATGGCGAAACTGGTCAGGAAGCCAGTTGAGTTCTCCTCACATTTTTCAGCCTGGAGAAATGAATGAATTACAAAATTTGGTGAAGTCCCAGGCGCAGATGCGTACAGTGGGTGCAGGGCATTCCTTTAGCCCACTCGCCAAAACAGATAAAGGACTGCTTAATCTTGATCAGTTCACAGGTGTGGTTGCCTTTAATCAAGCGAAATCCCAATGCACTGTCCAGGCCGGTACCCGTTTATATAATCTAGGTAAAGAGCTGGCAGCCATTAATCAGGCTTTAATCAATCAGGGTGATATTGACCAGCAAAGTCTGGCTGGTGCAATTTCCACCGGAACCCATGGCACCGGTATCGATTTACCCTGTTTATCTGCTTTTGTGGAAGGCTTTGAATTACTGACTGCAGCGGGAGAGCTGCTGCAATGCGATGCCCAGCAGAATACCGAGATATTTCAGGCTGGACGGGTAGCACTGGGTAGTTTGGGGGTGTTGACCAAAATTACCCTGCAAAATCGGCCACGCTACAAATTAAAAGAACAAATCCGTTTGTGTTCATTAAAAGATGTTTTTACGCATATTGAGCAATGGAAATATCAGCATCGACATATTGAGTTTTGGGCTTTTCTGCATGCTGATCAGGTGATGCTGAAAACTCTGGATGAAACAGAAGATGACGTTCAGCCGAGGCAAGAGAGCTGGCCTTCGGAAGATACTTTATTGACCTTATGTTCCGAGTTGACACGGCTTTTCCCCCAGACGAATCCTTATCTGCAAAAACTGCTCGGTGTATTTGTCAAACCGACTCGTTATGTAGACTGGTCATCCAGGATTTTTCCAACTCCGCGTAAGACCAGGTTTAATGAAATGGAATATCAGATTCCGGTCGATTCGGGATTGCAGTGTCTGGACGAGATTCTGCATGTTTTACGTAAACATCAGGTGCCGATGTTTTTTCCCATCGAGTTTCGTTATGTCAAAGCTGACGATATCTGGCTGAGTCCTTTTTATCAGCGTGACGCGGTTTCAATTTCGATTCACCAGTTTTATAAACAGGATTACCGGACCATCTTTGATCTGATTGAACCGATTTTACAGAAATATCAGGGACGGCCGCATTGGGGCAAATTGCATAGCATGAACACCGCTTCGCTACGTGATCTCTACCCGAAATGGGATAATTTTATGAGAGTACGTCAGCAACTGGATCCACAGCAAAAATGGCTGAATCCGTACCTAAAACAATTATTTTTATCTGGAAACTGAGGCTTGGGAGATGCAAACAGAGTATTTTCAGCAACTGACGCAGGACTTAAAACAGCAGGGGACTGGTACACCGCAACTGATTCTGGATTTGACCCAATATCAGCATAATCTGGGTCTGGTACAATCAAGATTACCTGCGCAGTTAAAACCACGTCTGGTAGTAAAATCCTTGGCGAGTCCCCCGTTACTTCAACTGGCCAGTGAGAAACTGAATACCCGGCGCTTTATGGTCTTTCATTTGCCCCATCTGCTGGAGATTATAGGGACATTTCAACAGGCCGATATTTTGCTGGGAAAACCCATGCCGGTTCAGGCGCTAAAACATTTTTACCAAAAATCCTCTAGTCAGAATAAAGCAAATATCCAGTGGCTGATTGATGATATAGAGCGTTTGAAGCAATATCTGCAACTCGCGAAAAGCCTGAATCTTTGCCTGAATGTCAACATTGAAATTGATGTGGGCCTGCATCGCGGAGGTGTAAGCAGTCAGGCACAGTTTGTCGCCTTACTTAAACTGATTCAGCAATATTCCTCATATCTGAAACTGTCTGGCTTGATGGGTTATGATGCGCATGTGGCAAAACTGCCAAAAATACTGAAATGTCCTGAAAAAAGCTATCGGCAATCGCAGCAGATTTATCAGCACTATAAAACTATTTTGCAGCAGCAATTCCCTGATTTATGGCATGAAGGTCTGTGTTTTAATGGTGGGGGAAGCACTACTTTTATGCAGCATTGCCAGCAAAGTGTCTGCAATGATTTGGCTTTTGGTTCCATGCTGCTCAAACCGAGTGATTTTGATCTGGATCATCTCTCTACCTTGAACTGCGCTTTATGGATTGCTGCACCAATTCTAAAAGTATTGCCTTATAGTCAGCTTCCCGGTCTCGAAGTACTTGATTATCTGCCACATCCGTATAAAGCATTATTTATTTATGGCGGTTATTGGCAGGCAAGTTACTGTTATCCTGAAAAAAGTCGACCGCATATGTTGTATGGTCGCAGCAGTAATCAGGAAATGGTTTTGGTGCCTAAATACTGCGGGCTACAAGTGGATGATTATGTCTTTTTGAGACCGACACAAAGTGAAGCTGTCATTCCGCAATTTGCCCAGCTTTATAGCTACAGCAAGGGAAAATTTATGGCGTGGGACACTTTTCGGGAATAATAAAATTCTGAACTAAAAAATGAGCTTAAGTTTTTTTAAATCAGATATGGTTTTGGTGATAAATCTTATTTTTATTGGGGAAAAGGTTTAATCATGCGGCCAAGCCGTGTAAAATTCGAATCGATTTTTATTTATCCACCGTTTTTATCTTTTGAGGTTTTCCCTCGATCATAATCTCGCGGTGATATGCTCCATGGTACGGGGCATCACTCCTTAAGGATTTTCTTATGCCAATTATCACTTTGCCAAATGGCGATCAAAAACAGTTTGATCATGCCGTATCTGTGATGGAAGTTGCTCAAAGCATCGGTCCTGGTCTTGCAAAAAATACAGTCGCTGGACGCGTTAACGGCCGTCTGGTTGATGCATGCGATTTAATTACCGAAGACGCAACTTTACAGATTATCACGCCTAAAGATGATGAAGGCGTCGAAATTATTCGTCACTCATGTGCGCACTTGGTGGGTCATGCGGTTAAACAGCTGTTCCCAGAAGCGAAGATGGTGATTGGTCCTGTCATTGAAGATGGTTTCTATTACGACATCTTCAATGCAAAACCATTTACCCCAGATGATATGGCTGCGATTGAAGAGCGCATGAAAAAGCTCATCGATCAGGACTACGATGTCATCAAAAAAATGACACCACGCGACGAAGTGATCAAAGTGTTCACCGAGCGCGGCGAAGATTACAAACTACGTCTGATTGAAGATATGCCAGACGAGACTCAAATGGGTCTTTACTATCATCAGGAATATGTGGATATGTGCCGTGGTCCACACGTGCCAAACACCAAATTCTTGAAATCGTTCAAACTCACCAAGATGTCAGGTGCGTACTGGCGCGGTGATGCTAAAAACGAACAGTTACAGCGTATCTACGGTACAGCTTGGGCAGACAAGAAACAGCTTGCAGCTTATATCAAGCGTATTGAAGAAGCAGAAAAACGCGATCACCGTAAAATCGGTAAAGCGCTTGACCTATTCCACATGCAGGAAGAAGCACCGGGTATGGTGTTCTGGCATCCAAATGGTTGGACCATTTACCAAGTCCTTGAACAGTACATGCGTAAAGTCCAGCAGGACAATGGCTATCTAGAGATTAAAACACCACAAATCGTAGACTTTAGCTTGTGGGAAAAATCGGGTCATGCGGCGAACTACGCAGACAACATGTTCACCACGCATTCAGAAAGCCGTAATTATGCGGTGAAACCAATGAACTGCCCATGTCACGTGCAGGTGTTCAACCAGGGTTTGAAATCTTATCGTGATCTTCCAATTCGTTTGGCAGAGTTCGGTTCATGTCACCGTAACGAGCCATCGGGTTCATTACACGGCATTATGCGTGTACGTGGCTTTACCCAAGATGATGCGCACATTTTCTGTACCAAAGAACAGATTGGTCCTGAAGTTGCAAACTTTATCAAATTGACACTGGATGTATACAAAGACTTTGGCTTTGAAGAAGTACAAATGAAGTTGTCGACGCGTCCTGAAAAACGTGTGGGTGATGACAAGCTTTGGGATATGGCAGAAAAATCTTTGGCAGATGCTTTAGATGCTGCAGGTCTTGAGTGGGAACTTCAACCAGGCGAAGGCGCATTCTACGGTCCGAAGATTGAATTCTCTCTGAAAGACTGCTTAGGTCGTGTCTGGCAGTGTGGTACCATTCAGTGTGACTTTAACTTGCCAGAACGTCTGGATGCGTCTTATGTCACTGAAGATAATGACCGCGATCAGCCAGTAATGTTACATCGTGCAATTCTTGGCAGTTTCGAGCGTTTTATTGGTATACTGATCGAACACTACGCAGGCTTCATGCCACCTTGGTTGGCACCAATGCAAGCATGTGTAATGAACATTACCGATTCTCAAGCTGAGGCATGTGAGTCAGTCGTCGCAAAACTTAAAGAAAACGGTATCCGTGCAATTTCTGACTTGAGAAATGAGAAAATCGGCTTTAAGATTCGTGAACGTACATTAGAGCGTATTCCATACTTACTGGTACTTGGGGACCGTGAAGTAGAGGAAGGTACAGTAAACGTACGTACCCGCTCAGGAAAAAATTTGGGTACTATGTCAATCGATGCTTTCGTTGATCTAGTAAAAACAGCCGTAGCCGAACGCGGCCGGTACATTGTGGAGTAACAGCGATTAAACAGCCTGACCGTAATCAACAGGGCGGTAACAAATCAAACCGTCCTGCCTTGAATGATGAAATTCGTGCGAAAGAAGTCCGTCTTGTAGACGAAAATGGTGAGCAAAAAGGGATTGTAAGCTTAGCTGAAGCCCTACGTGCAGCAGAAAGTGTTGAACTTGATCTTGTAGAGATCGTAGCAAATGCTGAGCCACCTGTATGTAAGATCATGGACTTCAACAAGCATTTGTTTGATCTTAAGCAAAAGCAGAAAGAAGCGAAGAAAAAACAACATCAAGTCCAGGTGAAAGAAATCAAGCTACGCCCGGGTACTGATGTTGGTGATTACAACGTAAAACTACGTGCAATCATCAAGTTCCTTGAAGAAGGTAACAAGGTGAAAATCACGCTTCGTTTCCGTGGTCGTGAGATGGCACACCAACAGTTGGGTCTAGCTCAATTGCAAAAAATTGAAGCTGACGTGGCTGAATTCGGTACTGTTGAACAGATGCCGAAAATGGAAGGCCGTCAAATGGGTATGCTGCTTGGTCCTAAAAAGAAAAAGTAAGCTCTCATTAAGCGAAAAAAGCCCTGCATCAGCAGGGCTTTTTTTATTAAAATCAGAAAATGTAAAGTATAAAACAATCAGATAGATTAAAATTGTTATAGCCTGATTCGTTTATTATTTAATAATTTTTTTATGATGCAGTGGGTTAAAGAGTTTTTTAAAAATGATTCGATGATAGATTATCAGCATCACTTGCCCTATCAAGTGGTGATTTTTGATGTGGATGGTACTTTGGTCGATTCTTTCCCGCTCTTCATTGGTTTATTCAACCGGCATGCTAGCAAGTACCAATATGCTGAGTTGAATGCTGAGCGCATTGAATATTTAAGATCTTTTCCACCGCGTACCATTCGTAGAGAGTTGGGCTTGTCACGTTTAAGCGCGATTCGTTTAGCCTTGGATTGTAAACGGAGTATACAGCACAGCCCGCAACCTGTTGTGTTCGACGGAATAGATCAATTGCTGCAACAGTTAAAGCAAGCTGGTATATGCTTGGCGGTCGTGACCTCCAATTCGCTGGAGAACTGTCATGCCAGTCTTGGCCAACAGCGTCTTGCTCTGTTCGACTGGATTATACCAAATGCCTCAATTTATGGTAAACAGCGACAAATTAGAAAGGTATTACGCCATACCCATTGCTCAGCACAACGCGCCATTTATATTGGTGACCAAATTTCAGATATTCATTCCGCACAAGCCTTAGGTATGCCTGTGGCCGCGGTGACATGGGGATTTAACCATGCACATGCATTGGCAGAGGCCAAACCAACCTATTTGTGTCAAACAGTGGATGAATTGACAGCGTGTTTATTACCATAACCTGTTTACCCGGTATAAAAAAGTATTCAGTTGATGGCTTTTTTATGCTCTGAAATTCCAGGCACTTTGTATGGCCTGCATAATCTGTTGAGCCTGCTGACGAGAAAACATCGACAGTTGAATCCGGAAAAATCCAAGACAAAATTGATTTATCCGACCGGGGTGGTGCAATTTAAAATCCAAAGTGCCATCGCGTTGACTGATGACATGCGCTGGCATGTTATAGAGCCAGCGTTTGAGATGTGCTTTGAGAGAATCATAGTGTGGATTCAGAAAACTATACTGTACCGAGTGCCGTTTTAAGCACAGGCTGATTCGGAAACCTGCCAGAGTATAATAAATGGCGTGTGAGGTAATTTTTAATTTAGTTCCAAGCATAAGTACGGCAAGACCAAGAAAGCCACCAATATAAATATAAAAGCCAGGAGCCTCCTGCCATAAAAATAGCAGCCCTTGAAGAAAACTGGAATTGCTACCCGTACTGCTCAAATAGAAAATGCTGAATATTCCAACCGGACAGCACAGTAGCAGATATCCAGTTGCGCGCATGATCGGGCTGGCTTGATGAAACAGGATATTTTCTGGCGCATTCATGGCTTATTTTAATGATCAGAAAGCGTATTGCCTCAATGAGCTTAGGTAATCCGTAGCCAAAAAGAAAGGCCCTTTCGGACCTTGCTTTTTAGCCTAATCAAGCTTATTCCACTGATTTTTCAATATTTTCAATGAGCAGTTTCTTGCCGATCGGAATTTGTCGAGGTAATTTCTCTTCTGGAATAATGCGCTGCAAGTCAATGATCAGCAACCCATTTTCATAGTCTGCCTGTTGTACCTCAATATACTCATCTAGGCGTAAAGACAATTTAAACGCGCGTCGTGCAATTCCTTTGTGCAGGAATTCGATAGCGTTATTGTCCTGATTTTCAGGTTGCCCCAAGATGGTCAGCAACCTGTTTTCCAGACGAATGTCGAGTTCTTCCTGACGAAAACCCGCAGTTGCCACCACGATGCGGTAATTATTCTCACCATGCTTTTCGATATTATACGGCGGATAATTCGGTGTATCGCTTTGCATGGCGTAATCAATAAAGTCATTCAGGCGATCAAAACCAATACTACGACGAAACAAGGGATGAAGATTTAAGTTACTCATGATTAGAACCTTCTCATTTAAGTAAAGTTATAAAAACAAGAAAATAAGATCTGTCAGGTGAGGCATCTACAGTGCAGAAGACTGACTTAATTCTTATGCAAAAATAAATATGTGTATGTGGCTGAAATTTTCAAGATATCCAATATAAAAAATATAAAATTTTAATAATATATTGATTTTTATTATAAAATAATTTTTATCTCTAGGCTTGTTGTTTCCTTCTAAATCCTCTATGTTGGAGACATCATCGCACGTGACAAGTGCAGGGAGTATTAAAAGAAAATGATCGATTTATATTACTGGGGCACTCCGAATGGCCACAAAATCAGTATAGCCTTGGAAGAAATGGGGCTGGAATATCAAATTATTCCCATCAATATTCTAGAAAATGATCAGTTCCAGTCCGATTTTCTGGCTATTTCTCCCAACAATAAAATCCCAGCAATCGTTGATCAGAATGGGCCGAATGGTCAGCCGATTTCAATCTTTGAGTCAGGCGCGATCTTGCAGTATCTGGGTCGAAAAACAGGTTTGTTTTATCCAGTTGATGAAGTAAAGCGTGTTCAGGTGGAACAATGGCTGATGTGGCAAATGGGCGGTCTGGGACCAATGCTCGGACAAAATCATCACTTTAGCCGTTTTGCGCCTGAGCGGATTGCTTATGCAACAGATCGTTATGTCAATGAAAGCAAACGTCTGTATGGTGTGCTGAATAAACAGCTGGTCGGGCAGGAGTATGTGGCTGGCGAATACTCGATTGCCGATATGGCGATATTTCCGTGGTTATTGCGATATGACTGGCAGCAGATCAACCTGGAAGATTATCCTGAGGTTTCCAAATATATTGATCGCTTGAATGCACGTCCTGCAGTTCAGAAAGCGCTGGCGATACAGGTCAGTTAAGCTGTAGCCTTTATGCTAAAATAGTCTTAAGCAAATAAAGCCACCCTTACGGTGGTTTTTTATTGGATGGATATATGAACGATTTTCTTCTGAACTTTACCAAGATTATTGAAAGTAATACCCAAATTTACTGGAGTATCCTCTTTGGAATTGCTGCATGTCTAGTGCTTTACATTGCTGAAATTGTGCATATTGATCAGGTGATTGCAGCCTTGAATACCAAAGATCAGCAAATTCTCCGTGCAGCGATTGAACCCATTACTCAGCAGTATAAATGGGGGCGGATTATTGTCATGGTAGCAGCAGTAATTTGGTCGAGTTGGGAATACAGCAAAGCCAAGAAAAAGTTGGGTTTGAGCCGTTAATAGCTGTATGAGTCTGTTGCTGCTATTTCTGTCGGCCTTTGGTGCAGCGACCTTATTGCCTTTACAGTCTGAAGCTGTTTTGCTGGGTCTTTTAGTGCAGAACAAGCAGCATGCAGTGCTGTTAATTGCGGTGGCCAGTCTGGGGAATATTCTGGGGTCGTGTGTGAACTGGTATCTGGGCCTCAAGATTGAACATTATAAGAATAAAAAGTGGTTTCCGGTTTCGGCAGACAAGATGCTCAAGGCGCAAACGACCTATCAGAAATATGGTTACTGGTCTTTACTGCTGAGCTGGGTGCCTATCATTGGTGATCCGATTACCCTGATTGCGGGACTATTAAAAGAAAACTTCGCCCGTTTTCTGCTGATGGTCAGCATCGCTAAAATTGGACGTTATCTGTTTGTCTATGCGGCCTTTGCCTTATTCTAAGCCTGAAGCTATTTTCTTGATTCAGTCTTGGATATTATTTCAGAGCGAAATCATTCTTTAAATTCGCTTATTGGCTGAAGATGCTTTTGTTTTAAACAAAGATGCTTTAGAATACTCGCTCCCTTACCTGCAGGTCGTTTTGTAATGGTGCAAACGAGCCGAACAGGTGTTCAAAAGAGGTTGTTATGCCTAAGATGAAAACTCGCCGTGGTGCAGCTAAACGCTTTAAAGCGACTGCTAACGGTTTTAAGCGTAAACAAGCGTTCAAACGCCACATTTTGACCAAAAAATCTGCTAAGCGTATTCGTCAATTGCGCGGCTGTGTAATGGTTCACGTAAGTGACGTTGCTTCAGTTCGTCGTATGTGCCCGTACATCTAAGGAGATTATAAATGGCTCGTGTAAAACGTGGTGTACAGGCTCATCGCCGTCACAAAAAAATTCTTGCTCGCGCTAAAGGTTACTATGGTGCTCGTTCACGCGTTTACCGCGTAGCGTTCCAGGCGGTAATCAAAGCTGGTCAATATGCTTACCGTGACCGTCGTCAGAAGAAACGTCAATTCCGCGCTTTGTGGATTGCACGTATCAACGCTGGTGCTCGTCAAAATGGTTTGTCGTACAGCCGTATGATCGCTGGCTTGAAAAAAGCTCAAGTGATTATCGACCGTCGCGTACTTGCTGACATCGCTATGCATGACGCAGTTGCGTTTGCTGCTTTAGCTTCTAAAGCTAAAGATGCATTGGCTGCATAAGTCTTTATGACTTGAAAAAGACCGCTTTTAGCGGTCTTTTTTATGCTTAAATAAAAGTAGTCATTTTAAATATTATTTAAAAATCAGTATTGTAAATCCTATATTTTTTAGTCATTGTTAAATTGCATAATCAAAAATAAGGCTTAAAAATAATGATTCGACTTGCCACTCAACAGGATGTCCTGCCGATTGCTCAAGTGCACGTACAAAGCTGGCGTGAAAGCTATAAAAACATCATCAAACAAGAAATTCTCGATAAGTTGAGTGTAGAACAAAGAACCGCTTTGTGGCGTTCTGTGCTTGAACAGGAAAATCGACGGGTATTTGTCTATGAAGAAAATGCTCAGGTGCTGGGCTTTGCTGCTTTCAATTTTCCGGTAGATGCACCCATCAGTGAATTGAGAGCACTTTATTTGCTTCAAAATATTAAAGGTCGCGGCATTGGACGTGATTTGGTTCAATTGGGTCTGGGCTTAAGTCGAGAAAAATCCTATCAGCATATGCAATGTAGCGTATTGAACCTGAATTCCAGTCGTTATTTTTATGAAAAGACCGGCGCCTATTTTGTCAGTGAAGGAGATGCCAGTGATCTGGGTGAGAATCTTAAAGATTTATATTATCAGTGGGACATTTAATTTTTGAAGACTCTGGGCAAGCTGGCTCAACGTAGAAAAATCTAAACCCTGGAAAAAGACGATGGGAAATAAATCAGCCCTTGCACTGTAGGGCTGATTTATCCTTTTATCTCAATATCTCCACCAGTCAATCAAAAGGGCATTTCCGGGCGATCAGCATAAATAACAGCTTTGGTCTCATTCCGACAATGCTGCAATTTTCAGACAGCTGCTTGACCTTAATTCCATCATAGGTTGGATAATCAAAACCTATCACAAAATCTTCAGCATTATTTCAAGCTGATGTCTGCTCCTGAGTATCAACGTCTCTATTGAATTCTGCCCGGGATGTAAGCTTTTCTGGCAAAATGTTAAAGGCCGAAATAGTAGCCAATCAGACAGATAATCACGGTAATCACAATTAAGGTCAGCACATTTGCAGACGAACTGGATTTTCCTGGGTCCTGAGGTTTTTCTGCTTTAGAAATTTTTGGTGAGCGGTCTTCGGTACTCATACCCACAAATGGATCAGGCGCAACTTTAGGTGTTAGCTGTGCCGTTTTATAGTGGTTGGCGACTTTGCTGATGAATTTAGCACTTAAATCATCAATTTTTTGCGAAAAATGTCGCAGGTTAAGTTGCTGCTCCGGGCTGAGTACTTCGCCATCTGCACGATAGGGATGCTGGATTTTTGTTTGAATAAAGTCATTTAAGGCGTCTAGGCGGTACAAAGTCTGGTGAGCATAATCCGCTGAATAGTCAGTGGGAATTAAGGCCAAATGACTTTCGTTATCGGCCTGAATGGCAGGCATGGTGCCGTAATAGGGCAAATTGGTATACGCTGGTTCGGTAAAATCTTGGGCAAGGCTACTTTCAAACAGTTCATGATCGGTATAAGCCTGGATATCATCCCAGTTTGGGGCTTCCAGATCGACATCAATGCGCTTGGCCAGTTTAGGATTTAACTCATAACACCAGAAAGTTTCATGGCGTAAAGGGGACTGCTGTGATTTAGGAGCTTCGTAATCATTGTCTGCGCTGTACCATTCAGGCAGTTCCTTGCCGATGATCCAAGCTGTTTTGGTTTTGGCACCATGACTGACAATAAAATGCGCCAGTGGTAATAGCTCGATATTGGCATTCGGATTTTTTTCATCAATCAGTAAATCAGAGCGATGCAAGCTCAGTCGGCGTACGCCTTGTTTTTTCAGGCCTTCCAGCCAGATCTGAAAATGCTGAGCCAGCAGGTGTTGTGACATCAGATCCCGAAAGGCAAACTGATGCTGATTAAAAATGGCATGTTGAATCCAACGATTGAAACTCAGGCCCTGAGACAAATATTCATTGCCATAAGTGACCAGGGTCAGTTGCTGTTTCCAAATTTGATCGAGTGCCATAGTGATTTGATCTGATTGATATTGTGTTTATCTTATACTTTTTATATTTAATCATGCCAATCTAATTTTCCTTAAAACGCATCTTCATCAAAGTGTCTAAAAACTGTTAGAATGTGGGGTTTTTAAAATATTTTTTAACCTGTTGCTTTGAGAGTTACTATGTCACTGGAAGCCCTGACCACTGAAGCGCTCGCTGCGATTGCAGCAGCTCAAGACCTTGCTGCACTTGATCAAGTACGAGTGCAATTTACGGGGAAAAAAAGCCAGCTCGCGGAACAATCTAAGTCGCTTGGTAAAATGGATCCTGAAGAACGTAAAGTCTTCGGCGCACAAATCCATGCTGTACGTGAAACCATTACCGCTGCATTGACATCACGTCAGGCAGAACTGCATAAAGCTGCCTTAGAACAAAAACTGGCAAGCGAAACCATTGATATTACTTTACCAGGTCGTGGTCAGCAGGTGGGCAGTATCCATCCAGTGACCCAAGTGCAAGAGCGTATTTGCCAGTTCTTTACCAAGGCAGGTTTTACGGTTGCAACAGGTCCTGAAGTTGAAGATGACTATCACAACTTTGAAGCACTGAACATTCCAGGTCATCACCCAGCGCGTGCTATGCATGATACTTTCTATTTTGATGTGAACCATTTGCTGCGTACGCATACGTCTGGTGTGCAGATTCGTACCATGGAAACCCAGCAGCCACCAATCCAGATCGTGTGTCCAGGCCGTGTTTACCGTTGTGATTCGGATCAAACCCACTCGCCGATGTTCCATCAGATCGAAGGTTTATACGTGGCTGAAAATACCAGCTTCGCGGAACTGAAAGGTTTGCTGATTAACCTGCTGAACGAATTCTTCGAAAAAGATTTGAAAGTACGTTTCCGTCCATCTTATTTCCCGTTCACCGAGCCAAGTGCGGAAGTGGATATTATGGATGAACGGGGTCGCTGGCTGGAAGTACTGGGCTGCGGTATGGTGCATCCGAATGTGCTGCAAGCTGCAGGCATTGATCCTGAAAAATACAAAGGCTTTGCTTTTGGTCTGGGTGTTGAACGTTTTGCAATGCTGCGTTATGGCGTGAATGACTTACGTATGTTCTTCCAAAACGATGTGCGTTTCTTACGCCAGTTTGCTTAAAAACAAATTTATACCTCTCCCTAACCTCTCCTAAAAGGAGACGGGTGTCTAGATATGACATAGGGCTCTCCCTCTTTGGAAGAAAGTGGGAGTTAGAGGGGATTCTAGAGATTTGAATTACAGGTTTTATATCAATGAAAATTAGCGAAAATTGGCTACGCACATGGGTCAACCCAGCCATCGATAGCGAAAAACTTTCTGATCAATTGACCATGTTGGGTCTGGAAGTCGATGAGCTTGCACCTGCAGCTAAACCCTTTACTGGTGTAGTGGTTGGTGAAGTCCTGACAGTAGAACAACATCCTGATGCAGATCGCTTGCGTGTGACCACTGTCAATATCGGTTCAGGTGAGCCACTGCAAATTGTATGTGGTGCGCCAAACGTACGTGCCGGCATGAAAGCGCCAGTTGCGACCATTGGTGCAGTACTTCCAGGCGATTTCAAAATCAAGAAAGGCAAGCTACGTGGTATCGAGTCACAAGGTATGCTGTGCGGCGCTTCAGAAATTGATCTGGAAGATAAAATCGACGGTCTTTTAGAGCTGCCTGCAGATGCACCAGTGGGTATGAACATTCGTGAATATCTGGATCTTGATGACAACGTGATTGACATCAGCATTACGCCGAACCGTGGGGACTGCTTCAGTATTCGCGGGATCGCACGTGAAATTGGGGTGATCAACCAATTGCCAGTGACTGCCCCTGAAATTAAAGAAGTAGCTGCGACTATTAGCGACGAAAAGAAAGTCGTTGTGTCGACTGAAGGCTGCCCACGCTACTTGGGTCGTGTGATCAAGAACGTCAATACCAAGGCTGTGACTCCTGTATGGATGGAGCGAGCATTGGCTCGCTCTGGTATTCGTCAGCACAGCATTCTGGTAGATATTACCAACTATGTGCTGATGGAGCTGGGTCAACCGCTACATGCATTTGATGGTGGTAAAGTGCAAGGTGCGGTACATGTACGTCAAGCGACAGAAGCTGAAAAGTTAGTTTTGCTCAATGAACAAGAAGTTGAACTCAACGAAAAAGTGATGGTGATTGCAGATGATGAAAAAGCATTGGCCATTGCTGGTATTATGGGCGGCTTGTCTTCAGCAGTCAGCGATGCAACCACTGAAATTTTCCTGGAATCTGCATTCTTCGCGCCACTGCATATTGCCGGTCGTGCGCGTAGCTTTGGCCTGCATACTGATGCTTCTCAGCGTTATGAACGTGGTGTCGATTTTGAATTACCATTGATCGCTATGCACCGCGCATCACAATTGATTGCGGAACTTGCGGGCGGTGAGTTCGGGCCAATTACAGTTGCCGAAAATGCAGCCCTATTGCCAACACGCGACGCAATTGAGTTGAATCAAGCCCAAGTTGATCAACTGCTAGGTTATAGTGTTGACTCAGCGTTCATTACTGATGCTTTAAGCCGTTTAGGTTGTGAAGTTACAGTAAAAGCAGAAGGCGAGTGGTCTGTAGTGCCGCCATCACATCGTTATGATATGGTGATTTACCAAGACTTGATTGAAGAAGTCGCTCGTATTCATGGTTATGACAATATTCAAATCAGTTTGCCTGTGATTGATGTGAAGCTGGCCAAATATCAAGATCAATTCGAATTGGGCCAACTTCGTCAAACCGCGGTAACTTTGGGTTACCAAGAGGCAATCAGTTTTAGTTTTGCAGACCTAAAACTTGAAAAGCAACTTAATTCTCATGTGAAACCTTTAGCATTAGCGAATCCAATTTCAAGTGATTTAGCGGTAATGCGTTCAACCTTGCTCTCTAGCCTGATTCCTTGTGTTCAATACAATATCAATCGTCAGCAAAGTCGGGTACGTTTCTTCGAGCTAGGTCTGCGTTTTGACTATCAAGAAGCGAACAGTATTCATGATTTAAAACAGATTCCAACCTTTGCCCTGATTGCAACGGGTGCACGTACCCCTGAGTCTTGGCATGGCAAGGCACAGCCAATGGACTTCTTTGACTTTAAGGGCGATATAGAGGAAATTCTGGCTGCTGGTCGTGTCAAAGTGGAATATATACGTTCAGAGCGTAGCTGGTTGCATCCAGGACAATCCGCAGAGATTCTCGTGAATGGTCAATCAATTGGTTACTTGGGTCGTTTACATCCCTCACTTGAAGACGAGCTTGATCTGGCAACCACATGGGTAGCAGAATTGGATCAAGCGGCTGTTTTGCAAACTTATGTATCTAATTTTACAGAATTATCACGTTTTCCATCGGTTCGACGTGATATTGCTCTTTTAATTAATGATAAGATTAATGTTAGCGAAATTCAGGGACTTATCGAAAAAACAGGCGGAGAGCTTTTAGACTCAACTTGGTTGTTCGATGTGTACACTGGACAAGGAGTAGAAGAAGGGAAACGCTCACTGGCATTTGCACTTCTCTGGCAGCATCCAAGCCGTACACTGGAAGATGCTGAAATTAAATCAGGTATGGATAATATCCTTCAAGTGTTAGAAAACACTTACCAAGCGACATTGAGGGCTTCATGACAGCACTAACTAAAGCAGAAATGGCTGATCATTTAAGTGAGCTCACGAGTTTAAACCGTCGTGAAGCAAAACAAATGGTTGAGTTGTTCTTCGATGAGATTAGCCAGGCGCTCATCTCAGGCGAGCAAGTAAAACTTTCGGGTTTTGGTAATTTTGAGTTGCGTGACAAGCGTCAACGTCCAGGCCGTAACCCGAAAACGGGTGAAGAGATTCCGATTTCTGCACGCCGTGTAGTGACCTTCCGTGCGGGACAGAAGTTTCGTCAACGTGTGGGAAATGAGCAGATCAACTGATCTGCTTTTTTTAAATTCTGCTATTTTTTAAATTTCAGTATTTAAAATAAAAAAAGAGAGCCCAAGGCTCTCTTTTTTTATACTGAATAATCTAAAAGATTATTGAGCAGCAGCTTCAGAAGCAGCAGTAGCGTCAGCAGCAGCGTCAACAGCAACAGCAGCAGCAGCGTCAGCTTCAGCAACAGCAGCAGTTTCAGAAGCAGCAACTTCAGAAGTAGATTCTACAGCAGCAGCGTCAGCAGCAGCTTCAGCTTCAGATGCAGCTTCTACAGCTTCAGATGCAGCTTGGTTAGCGTCAGCAGCAGCGTCGTCAGCTTTTTTAGCACAACCAACGAAAGCTAAAGTAGTAGCAACTGCAGCAGCAATAGCGATTTTTTTGAATAACATGGCATCACTCTCTAAAAATTGAGATTAAAAAAAACCTAAGTTAGTCTGTTAAGTGCTTTTATTATTCCTAATTATGTTAGGTACTAACAATGCAGGAGCAGTCTAACTGGTCTGCAAATATGCTATCACTGCGCCTTTTTAAATGCTACTAGCAAGGCTTAAAAAAGTACTGAAATATGCTAAAAAGTAAGAAGTTTTTAACAGAAAATAACAATGGAATGAAACATTTAGATTGGAGAAAGGCTTGGTAAGTTTTTAAAAGTTATACAATTTTTAATCTGATTATTTTATTAATCAAAAACTTAAAAATAAGTTTACATAAATAGAGCTCGATTGTTTCATTGTGTAATTCATGTCAACTTAAAAAAGGCCACCGCTTAGGTGACCTTTCATTTGAAATTTTAATTTGAAGCTTTACGTTTCATCTGATCAAAGAAATCATCATTGGTTTTGGTTTCTTTCATACGGTCCAGCAAAAATTCCATTGCCGCCAATTCATCTTGCGTATGCAGCAGCTTACGCAGAATCCAGACCTTACGAAGATTATCTTCTGACATCAGGCGCTCTTCACGACGAGTACCAGATTTCTTGATGTTCATTGCAGGGAAGACGCGTTTTTCAGCAATACGGCGATCAAGGGTAATTTCCTGGTTACCTGTACCTTTGAATTCTTCGTAGATCACTTCATCCATTTTACTACCAGTTTCAATCAGGGCAGTAGAAATGATGGTTAGAGAGCCACCTTCTTCAATATTACGTGCCGCACCAAAGAAACGTTTGGGACGTTCTAGGGCATGTGCATCCACACCACCGGTTAATACCTTACCTGATGAAGGGATCACGGTATTATAGGCACGTGCCAGACGGGTAATTGAGTCAAGCAGAATCACCACATCTTTTTTATGCTCAACTAGACGTTTCGCTTTTTCAATGACCATTTCTGCAACCTGAACATGGCGCGCAGGTGATTCATCAAAGGTAGAAGCCACGACTTCACCGCGAACCGTACGTTCCATTTCGGTTACTTCTTCTGGACGTTCATCAATTAACAGAACGATCAGGATGACTTCAGGATTATTGCGAACGATCGATTGAGCAATGCTTTGCAGCAGCATGGTTTTACCGGCTTTCGGCGGAGCCACAATAATTGAACGTTGGCCTTTACCAATCGGTGCGACTAAGTCGATCACACGCGTGGTTAAATCTTCAGTGGTACCATTGCCTAATTCCATCACCAACTGTTCAGTCGGGAATAATGGCGTAAGGTTTTCAAACAGAATCTTGTTACGTGAGTTTTCAGGAGTGTCGTAGTTAATCTGGTTGACTTTAAGTAAGGCAAAATAACGTTCGCCTTCTTTTGGTGGACGAATGGTGCCGGTAATGGTGTCGCCAGTGCGTAGGTTAAAACGACGAATTTGAGAAGGGCTGACATAGATATCGTCAGGGCCTGCTAAATAAGAACCTGCGGCTGAGCGTAAAAAGCCAAAACCATCTGACAAAATTTCTAGAACGCCATCACCAAAAATCTCTTCGCCATTCATTGCATGACGTTTTAAGATGGCAAAAATAATGTCTTGCTTACGGTTACGGGCCATACCTTCAAGGCCCATAAACTCGGCAATCTTGATGAGTTCGCCAATCGGTTTTTTCTTGAGTTCGGTTAAATTCATAGGTGGTCAGATAGAATCAAAGTTCTGAGGTACAGGTTGGAAAGGGAGTAACATTCGGCCGCATACAAGCATTCAAACGAAAGCCATTGAATTTGAAAAAGAACAATTCAGAGATCTGTTTGAGTGTTTCAAAGAAAAATGTGAAAAACAATTTCTATTGCCGAGCGGCATCTTATGTAATGTGTCTTGTAAGAAATTGGCAGGATTTAGGATCCTTTATCTCTTGAGTAGCAAATATAAGAGAAAATGCTGACTTTGTCAATTTATAGCCGAAAAAAATACGCGAGCATAAGTCGCGTATTTTTTTACTAAAAAATGATCTGCTTAGATATTGTCATCAATAAATGCAGTCAGTTTAGATTTTGGTGCAGCACCGACTTGAGTCGCAACAACTTCACCATTTTTGAACATCAGCAAAGCCGGGATGTTACGAATGTTGAAATTTACAGCAGTTTGTTCGCAAGAAGTTACGTCAACTTTCACGATTTTAACCTTGCCTTGATATTCATCAGCAAGTACTTCTAGTACAGGTGCAATTGCTTTACATGGTGCACACCAACCTGCCCAGAAGTCGACCAGTACAGGAACGTCTGATTGAAGAACGTCTGCTTCGAAGTTTTCGTCAGTAGTGTTTACGATGTTGCCAGACATGGAATGTGCTCCAGATTAATATTTTAAAGATAACTAATTATTAGTATTACATAGCCATCTTTAACAATGTAGGGGAATCTGTAAATTTTCAATGCTTAATGTTATTTTGTCTAATGGATGATCACGATAGTGATGATCGTGTCTCACTATTATTCCCGATGCATAAAAAGAATAAGGCATAAAAATGTCGTTACAAATGGCTTTTAAATTGCATGCATGTGAATTACTCTAAGCACAATTCGTTAAAGGTTTATTTCTGGAATGTCTGACTTTTTGATTGATGAAGAATTACTTGCCGCCATCGATATGGGATCAAATAGCTTTCATTTGGCCATCGCTCGTGTAGATCATGGCGAAGTGAAGAAAGTGGCATCAATGTCAGAAAAAGTTCAGCTTGCCGCAGGACTAGACGAAAATAAAAATTTAACGGAAGCCGCACAGCAACGCGGTTTGGCCTGTCTGGCCCGTTTTGTCGGGCGTTTAGGTGCGGTTCAGCCGAACCGCTTGCGGATCGTGGCAACGAATGCTCTACGGCAAGCCAAAAATGGTCATGAGTTTATCCAGAAAGCCGCAGAAATTTTGCCGAAACCGATCGAAATTATTGCCGGCCGTGAGGAAGCCCGCCTGATTTATCTGGGGGTATCGCATACCATGGCCAATAGCGGCCGTCGTCTGGTGGTTGACATCGGCGGTGGTTCGACTGAGCTGATTATCGGTGAAGAGTTCGAGCCTATTTATACTGAATCAGTACAGATGGGCTGCGTAGCCTTTACTAAGGCCTATTTTCAGGATGGGGAAATCAGTGCCAAAGCTTTTGACAAAGCAGTCACTGCGGCACGTAAAGAAATTTCCGGAATTGCCAATACCTATAAATCTGCCGGTTGGGATGCTGTCGTCGGATCGAGTGGTACAATTAAAGCCTGCCGCCAAATCTGTATTAATATGGGATGGAGCAATGATCGCGAACAGCTGACGCGAGAAGGCCTGGAAAAGCTTAAAGATAAGCTGCTCAAATATAAATATGTCTCGGATATGGAATTCGAAGGTCTGAAAGAGGATCGCCGTGCAGTTTTGCCGGCAGGAATTGCCATTTTATATGCGGTCTTTGATGTGCTGGATATTGAGTATCTGACTTATTCTGATGGGGCATTACGTGAAGGTGTCATGTATGACCTGTTAGGCCGTTTCAAACATGAAGATATCCGTGATCGTTCAGTCCATGCCCTGATTGGTCGTTATAATGCCGATGCCAAGCAGGCAGAACGTGTGGTACAAACGGCGCAAAAACTGTTTGATGATGTCGCGGCTGATCTTGGCCTGAATAGTGATGATAGTGACCTACTCCGTCGAGCCGCGTATCTCCATGAAATCGGTCTGGCGATTAGTCATAGTGGTTACCATCGTCATGGTGCCTATTTATTGCAGCATTCTGACATTGCCGGTTTTTCACAGGTTGATCAGAATCATTTGTCACATTTGGTCGCGCATCATCGGCGTAAATTGCGCGCTGATGCCAAGATTGATGTGATGAAAGTCGGTGGATCTAAACTTTTATGGTTATGTTTGCTGCTTCGTCTGTCGGTTTTGGTCAATCACAGTCGTAGCGATGAGATGCTTCCTGCCATTGAACTCAAGGTTGAAAATGCGCAACAATGGCACCTCAGCATTTCGGGTGATGCCAAACAATGGCCATTATTGATTGCTGAACTGCATGATGAACAGGTGCAGTTTAAAAATTGGGAGATTGAGCTCTCGGTTCTATCTGAACAATTTGTTAATTAATACCTTTATAGGGATGAAAACGGTTGACCTATGAAAAATAAAGCTACCCCATCAAAAGCATGGACGACAGTACAGATTGCTCGTCATCCGGAACGTCCACAATTTCTGGACTATGTTGGTGAAATATTCACTGAGTTTGATGCTTTACATGGTGACCGTCTCTATGGTGATGATGGTGCAATGATCGGTGGCCTGGCACGTTTTGATGGACAGCCAGTGATGATCGTAGGTCAGCACCGTGGTCGTAGTACCCGTGAAAAATTACAGCATAATTTTGGCATGAGTAATCCGGAAGGTTACCGTAAAGCACAACGTCTGCTAGATATGGCAGAACGTTTTAATCTGCCTGTTTTCACCTTTATTGATACCATGGGTGCTTACCCGGGTGTAGGTGCAGAAGAACGTGGTCAGGCTGAAGCCATTGCAACCAGTCTAGCGCAACTGTCTAACCTGAAAGTACCTGTAATTGCGACTGTCCTGGGTGAAGGAGGTTCAGGTGGTGCACTCGGTATTGGCGTAGCTGACCGTGTGGTAATGCTCTCTCATAGTATCTATTCGGTAATTTCACCGGAAGGTTGTGCCTCCATTCTATGGAAGACTGCAGAAAAAGCGGAACAGGCCAGTGAAGCCTTAGCCTTGACTGCAGAAAAACTGCAGAAGATGGGTATTGTAGAATATGTGGTGGATGAGGGTGAAGGTGCTCATTTAAATCCGGATCAGGTCATGAACAGCTTGAAAGCGGTACTGAAAGAAGCCTTAAATGAACTGCAAGCTATGGAACCACAAGCACGATGCGAAGCACGTTACCAGCGTTTAATGAAGTTTGGCAGCGACAATTTAGGTCTGGCATCTTAAAGCAGCTGCAGGAGTTTCCTGCAGGAACAAAATTTCTCATCGGATGCAGTGGCGGCGTAGATTCTATGCTGCTTCTGCATCTGATGTTTTTTTTATGCCCGGGAAAAATTCGGGCAATCTATGTGGATCATCAGCTGCAAAGTATCAGCAGGGCATGGGGCACTTTTGTCCAGCAGCAGTGTCAGCAACTGGATATTCCCTGCATCCTCCAGCCTGTTCATGTGGCTCATGGCAACCTGGAACAGCAAGCGCGTAATTCACGTTATCAGGCCTATCTACAACATTTACAGCAAGATGAAATTCTGGTGCTCGGACATCATCAGCAGGATCAGGCGGAAACCTTGATGCTGCGTCTATTATCGGGTGCCGGTATAGATGGTCTGGCTGCAATGAAACAGCTGGATATACGTGAAAATCTCACGATTTGGCGGCCACTGCTGGATGTTTCCCGTGAGCAGATTTGCCAATGGGCATCGGGTCTGAATGTTCAGAATATCGAAGACCCGACCAATCAGGACATACATTATGACCGGGCTTGGGCCCGTCAAACTCTTTGGCCGATGTTAAGTGAACGTTATCCTAAAATGCAGTCTGCCCTGGTACGTACCAGCGAGCTGATGCAGGATGCACAGCATATTCTGCAGGAAGTGCTGGAGCAGGATTTAAAATGCTGTGGCAATGCCGAAAGTCTGAATTTATCTGCATTTTTAAACCTATCTAAAGCCCGGCAGCGCCAACTACTTTCTGTCTGGATGAAAGGAGAAGGGCAATATCGTCCTTCTCTAGAAATGGTTGAGCGAGTACAGAATGAAGTAATTGCGGCAAAACTGGATGCGCAGGCAGCTTTACATTGGCAAGGCTTTTATTATGTGCGTTATCAGCAGCATTTGCATCGTCTAAAAGCTGAGGTCTATCGGGCGGATCAGCAACCGAAGCTAGCCGAACAGCAGATTATTTTACGTGAACAGGATCAGGTTCAGCTGCCTTCAGGACAATTTAAGATTCAAACAGCTACTTTCGGATTATCTGCCGCCTTATTCGGTCAACGCTTATATTTGCGCACACGCAAAGGCGGGGAGAAAATTCATCTGCATGGCCGGATTGGACACTGGCCTCTGAAGAAAGCCATTCAGGAAGCGCAAATATTTCCATGGACTCGGCATACTATTCAAATATTAAGCACAGATAATGTTATGCTAGGCGTGTTTACACCTAAAGGATTTTGGTTAGCTCAATCTGCATATTGTGAAGCAGGGGGGTGGCTACCCATTTCGGTTTCTTCAACTTTAGAATTCAACGACGAGCATTAAACATGAGTGCAGCTTTAAATTGTAATATTGGCTTTATTGGTGGCGGTAATATGGCTCAAGCCTTGATTGGCGGGCTGATTTCACGGGGATTGCCACCAACACGTATTACAGTTTCTGATCCGGTCGAGAAAGTACGTTCACTGCTTGCAGAAAAAGAAGTGAATGTCACCGATGATAATCGTGCTGCTATCAAAAATGCGGATATTGTCGTGTTTGCAGTCAAACCACAGGTATTGGCTGAGGTATTGAAACCATTGCAGGGTTTGCTGGACGGCAAGCTGGTTATTTCGATCGTTGCGGGTGCCGAGATTGCTACATTGTCTGCACTATTGGGGACTGACCGTATTGTCCGTGTCATGCCAAATACACCAGCACTCGTACAAACCGGTGCACATGGCCTATTTGCTAAAGATGAAGTAAAGGCAGAAGATCGCGAGCTGGCGAGTCAGGTTTTAGCTTCTACCGGCCTGACAATTTGGGTAGACTCTGAAGCTCAGATTGATGCGGTCACTGCAGTATCTGGTTCGGGACCTGCTTATTTTTTCTATATGATGGAAAGTATGATTCGTGCTGGCAAGAATTTAGGTCTGGATGAAAAAGTAGCCACAGCACTCACTTTGCAAACGGCTTTGGGGGCGGCACAAATGGCCATCACCAGTTCAAATACACCGGCTGAGCTACGTAAAAACGTCACCTCTCCAAATGGAACGACTCAGGCAGCACTAGAAGTGTTCGACCGTGCGCAAATTTCTCAGAATATTCAGGCAGCACTTGCTGCTGCGCAAAAACGCAGTCAGGAACTGGCTCAAGAGCTCAGTGAAAGCAGCAAATCTTCAGTTTAATTTTTAGGAAAGTTCAAGTATGGGTGCAAATTCTGCGCTAATTTTTGGCATTATCATTAACGTCGCGATTTTGCTCGTATTCTTCCGCTTTTTAATGCAATTGGCTGCGGTAAGTCCTTACAATCCCGTCGTTCTGTCTACCGTCAAAGCAACCAAAATTGTAGATGTATTCGGGCGTATTTTCCCGACGATGGGCAAAGGGCGGGTTAATACTGCGGCATTGGCACTTTTAGTGGTGCTGTATTTGCTGAAAATTTTCGGCATGATGTATCTGTCGGGTGGCATGCCGAATGGTCCTGTGCATTTGCTCATTCTGACTTTTGTCACCATGATGCAGGATTTGATCCGTTTCTGTCGTTACTTGATTTTCGCTACCATTATTTTAAGCTGGGTGGTGATGTTTACCCAATCCCGTTCACCTTATATTGAAGTAGTTCAGGAACTTGCCGAGCCATTGCTGGCACCTTTCCGCCGGATTATGCCGAATATGGGCATGATTGACCTGTCTCCAATCCTGGCGATTCTGGCCTTGATTGTGATTGAAATGATCATGAACCAGGTAGCAATTGTATTGTTAACGGGTTTTTAATCTGAATGAAAAGAAAAGGACGCTGAAGCGTCCTTTTTTAATTTGCTCCTCCCTTTAGAAAAGGAAGGTGTAGGGATTTGTTAAACTTCCCCAACCGTGAATAAGTTTTAAGCGCAGTACAAGAAGAAGATGGGATATTAACCTCTCCCTAACCCCCTCCTGAGAGGAGAGTGGATACCTTTAATATATTGGTTTTCACACTCTCTCCCAGAGGGAGAAGGGCTGGGGTGAGGAAACCCTTTAATGCGCCTCATCCCAGTTTTTACCTTTACCGACTTCTACCACTAACGGTACAGAAATCTGTAGTACCGATTGCATCACTTCAGCCAGTTTAGGTGCCAGTTCATCGGCAATGTCTTCATCGACTTCAAACACCAGTTCATCGTGCACTTGTAGCAGCATTTTGGCCTGATCTTTTGGCAACATCTTGTCGACTTCAATCATCGCCATTTTAATGATATCTGCAGCCGAACCTTGTAGCGGGGCATTAATTGCGGCACGTTCTGCCGCTTTACGCACCATCATATTACGGGCATCGATATCTGGGGTATATAAACGGCGTCCGAGCAGGGTTTCAACAAAACCTTGTTCTAATGCAACCTGACGGGTACGTTGCATATACTCATAAATGCCCGGATAACGGTGGAAATACTGCTTGATATAATCCTGTGATTCCTGACGGGTAAAACCTAACTGTCGGATCAGACCAAACTCGGACATGCCGTAAAGTAGGCCGAAGTTAACAGCCTTGGCCTGACGGCGCTGGTCATTGGTCACTTCTTCCAAAGGAATGCCCAAAACTTCCGCTGCGGTACGGCGGTGTACATCCTGACCATGAATAAATGCATCCAGCAGGGCTTCATCCTGAGATAAGTGGGCCATCAGACGCAATTCAATTTGTGAGTAATCGGCTGCCAGCAAGACACGGCCTTCAGGTGCCACAAATGCCTTGCGGATTTGACGGCCAATTTCGGCACGAATCGGAATATTCTGCAGGTTTGGATCAGTCGATGATAAACGGCCAGTTGCAGTCAATGCCTGATGATAACTGGTATGCACCCGGTGGGTATCAGGATTGGCCTGTTTGCATAAGCCATCGGTATAGGTACTTTTCAGCTTGGACAAACCACGATACTCCAGAATCAGCTGGGCAATCGGATGTTCAATTTTTTCCAGTACACTTTCACTGGTACTGTATTGTCCGGTGGTGGTTTTTTTACCGCCTTTTAGGCCCAGCTTTTCAAATAACACTTCACCGACCTGTTTAGGTGAGCTGACATTAAAGCTTTCACCGGCAATTTCCATAATCTGGTTTTCCAGATTTTGCATGGTGTTGGAAAATTCGCCCCCAAGCTGATCCAGAAAAGCAAGATCCAGTTCGATGCCGTTTTCTTCCATTTGCGTCAGTACACGTGCGACCGGAACTTCAATATTATGCAGAATATTTACCAGTTCAGGATGTGCCTGTAATTTGCTGCTCAAGACTTCATAAAGACGATAGGTAACATGTGCATCTTCTGCAGCATAATGCGCTGCAGTTTCAAGTGGAATCTGGTTGAAGGTCTTCTGTTTGGCACCTTTACCGGCTACCTGTTCATAAGTCGTGGTCAGATGACTCAAATACAGACGGGCCACATCATCCATGCCATGACGGGTTGCGACAGAATTCAGGACATAGGAAGCTAGCATGGTGTCGAAATACCAGCCTGCCAGATGAATGCCATGATTTTCTAGGACATGTGCATCATATTTCAGATGATGACCAATTTTCTTTACAGACTCATCTTCCAGAATTGGTTTGATTTGCGCCAGAATTACTTCACGATTCAGCTGCTCCGGTGCGCCTTCATAATCATGTGCCAAGGGAACATAATAAGCATCCTGCGCATCGAAGGCGACCGAGAAACCGACAATCTGTGCAATACGATAATCCAGACTGGTGGTTTCGGTATCAAAGGCAAAACGTTTTTCGGTGCTTAAGCGCCCAAACAGTGTGTCCCAATCTTGTTGGCTTAATACCGTGTGATAGGTGGCTTGTCCTAACTGGTCATCACTGCTGGTCACAGACGCATGGTCTTCCAGAGGTTCTGGTACTGTAACCGCTTTGGCGTTAATAGATTTTGCCGCCTGCTTGTAGTTTGAATTATTCGGGTTGTTCGGGTGATCTAAGGACTGCAGCTGGTTACGGAATTCCAGCTCGGTGTATAAATGACGTAAGGTCTCGACATTCGGCTCACCCAGTTTTAAATCGTCATAACCAAAGTTAAGATCCAGATCGATGACAATACTGGCCAGTTGATGGTCCAGTGCAATGCCATCGACATGTTCTTTAATATTTTGACCGACTTTGCCTTTGATCTTGTCGACATTTTCTAAAATGCCACCAATCGAGCCATATTCGTTAAGCAGTTTTGCTGCAGTTTTGGCACCCACACCCGGCACGCCCATGATGCCATCCGATGCATCGCCCATCAGGGTCAGATAGTCAATAATCTGATTTGGCCAAACGCCAAACTTTTCAAACACGCCGTCGACATCCAGCGGTTTTTCTTTAAAGCTGTCTTCCAGGGTAACTTTTTCGGTCACCAGTTGCGCCATATCTTTATCGCCCGTAGAGATCAGCACCTGATGTCCCATCGCCTCGGCACGTTTGGCCAGTGTCCCGATAATGTCATCGGCTTCGGCACCCGGCAAGGTATGCAGCGGAATGCCCAAAGCACGGATCAAGGCATGCAGATAAGGAATCTGTTCGGATAATTCCGTTGGCATGCTGGGACGGTCACCTTTATAAATCGGTGACAGCTCATGCCGGAAGGTCGGTTCTGGGGTATCGAAAATCACCGCCATATGGGTCGGTTGGGTCCGGCGCATCAGTTTTTGAATAGCAGAAATCGCACCACGAATTGCATTGGTATGTAAACCGGTTGACGTGGTTAATGGTGGCAGTGCGTGAAAGGCACGAAATAAAAAGTAAGAGCCATCGACCAAGACAAATGGTGGCATGTAATCAATTCCTTATTCAAAATACAGCGCTATTGTACGTGATTTTTACCGCGCTCGCTGAGACGAGTCTGAGTTTACAGCTTAGCGAATATCGGCCGAAGATGAAATAAGCAGCACAAGCTGTTGTATGATGGAGCGATTCAGGAAAGAGAAATATAAGAATGGCTGCAGGACGGAATGAGTTGCGCATGATCTGGCTGATTACCCTGCTGATTGCCGGGATCAGCGCTTGGTATCTGGGTTATCAGATTGTGACTTATCTGTGTGGTTTGGGGTTTATCTTTAGCGTGATGCAATATGTCACTGCGGTAGAAGCATCGATGAATCAATTGGCCGGACAGCAGCAGATGTCCTTGGAGCATAACTCTAAAGTTCCTTTATATATTTCCTCAATTACTGCCATTGTTGGTGGACTGGCTGAACTGGATTGGCTGATGGGCATCGGGATTACGGCCTGGGTATTCTTTTTGCTCAGGTGGCTGCAACGTCTGGAAGGGCGTTTGATACAGCTGCAATCGCAATCCCATTCTGCCGATCCCTTACAGCGATCACCGGATCGATCCGATTCTGTTCCATTCGTGAAAACTGAGCCTGCCCAAGAGGTAAATGACTCTCCTCATCTGGTAGATCAACTGCAGCGCTGGCTTTTCCAGGGAAATCCAGTCTTAAAAGTCGCAATCAGTATTTTAGTGATTGGGATTATTTTACTGCTGCGTTTTGCCACTGAGCACTGGCAACTCAGTCTGGCTGCAAAATTAGGCCTTGTTGCACTAGCAAGTGGGTGTATAGCAGGGCTGGGTTATCGCCTGATGCAGAAAAATCGGAGTTTTGCTCTGGCACTGGAAGGGCTAGGTTTGGGGAGTCTGTTCCTGACCTTATTTTTTGCCTATTACAATCTGGTGATTCCCACGTTACCGTTGGCGACTTTGTTATTCATCATCATTCTGGCCATCACTCTATATTTAAGCCTGAAACAGGAAAGCATCGAACTGGCCTTGATGGCTTTGCTGATTGCTTATCTGGCGCCGTTTACCTTGCCGACCCGCGATGCTTCTGCTGTTGAGTTGATCAGCTATTATCTGCTGATCAATATCGGGGTGGCAGTACTGAGCAGTTTCCGGCCATGGAAGATTCTCAATCAAATTGCCTTTTTAGTGACTGCGGTCGTGGGCGGGATATATAGCCTGATTCATGGTTATACATATGAGCGTTATGCCATGACTGCGCTGATTCTGGCACATAGTGCGCTGTTTATCTGGCTAGGTTTCCGCTTTAGCCAGTTGCTGGCACGACAGGATCTCTCACGTTTTCAGTTAAAACCGGTATTGGACTTAGCGCTGATTTTCGCTGCACCGATCACGGCATATATTTTTCTGTATCTGATTCATTTTAATCAGCCCAATCAAAAACTCTGGCAAGCTGGATTAAGCCTGTTCTTTGCACTGGTCTTTGCCGCTTGCTGGACACTGCTGCGCCGTAAACAAACTATCCAGCTCATTTCGCAGAGCTATCTGAGCCTGATGCTGATTTTCCTGGCCTTGGTGCCACCGATCTTATTGACAGAACAATGGAGTGTGATTGGCTGGGCAGTTGAAGGTGTGCTGATTTATTTATGGGCCTTGGAAAAAAATGTCCGGGTAGCACACTATCTGAGCATGGGCTTATTACTGATGGCCGGATTCAGCAGTCTGTATTATCTGGTCGAGATTAATCCAACACCGCGAATCATTTTCTGGATTTTGAGTCTGTGCTATGTGGCAGTCGTGGTCATCAGCCAGCTTAAAAAGCAATACCAGCAGCAGATGGATAGTCTGAGTGTCAGTTTTTTAAGCAGCGTGAGTGTCGCGGCCAGTCTGATGCTATTTGCCTTGCTGGAAGATGAATTCCCGAGTCAGCATGCCTATGTGCTGAGTTTATTTATCATCACACTGGGTTATGTACTGTTCAATGAAATGATCCTGCGCAAAAATCAGGAATGGTCTTGGTTACTGCCGAAGTGGAGCGGCATCTCGCCTTTGCTGGTCATTGCAGCGATTCTGACCCTGGATCGCAGTCAAAATGCGGTGATTGTCTGGAATAGTGATCTGGAACGTGGAGTTTCTGCACTTTCAGCGATATTATTGGCCATTCTGTGGCTTAGACCGCTGGCTGGCTTGCAGCTCTCCAAGGAATGGATGAGCTTTGGTGTTTTTAGCAGCCTGGCTCTGGCAAGTTTATGCCTGATCCCGAACATGCCTTATCTGAGCATGGTGATTTTACCTTTATTATTCTGCCTGTGGTGCTATCGGCAGGATGTGCAGTCAGGCTGGCAGCAGCTTTGGCAAACCAAGAGCTGTTTATTGCTGATGGCAACTTGGCTGGTTTGTTCACAGCTGTTTAGCCAGCAAGCTTTTCAATATTACTGGCTGCCGATTCTCAATCCTTTTGACCTGATCAGTATTGCCATGTTTGCCAGTTTTATCTGGATGCTGTTACAGCAAATCAAGGTGGGACGTGATAAAGGCATGATTGCAGTTTTAATGGTACTAAGCCTGTTATGGCTTTCCAGTTATATTGTTTTAAGAGCTTTGCATGTGTACCTGCAGACACCGTTTAATGAGCTGGCATTATGGAACAATGCAACAGTTCAGCTCAGTCTGACCATACTCTGGGTATTACTGGCTTGGATTACCATGTGGACGGCGACACTCAAAAAACTGAAACCGATGTGGATTTTAGGCGGCAGTATTCTGGTGATTGTGACCTTGAAGCTCGTACTATTTGACCTGTCACATATTGGCACCCTGACCCGGGTGATTTCCTTCTTGCTGGCGGGCGGGGTAATGCTGCTGATTGCGTATATTGCACCGATGCCAGAGAAAACTGATTGATTGAATCCTCTCCTCTAAAAAAGGAGAGGGAATCTAAGGATTATTTCAGACCAGACTCTCTTTTGAGAGCCTTGTCATTGGCGTATTGATCAATTTCTTCATTTTCTAGAGGACGGGAAAGTGGAGGATCGACAAAGCCCATTTTTGGCACCGGAATTTCAATCTGGTTATCGACAAAGCCGTTGCGAATCCGTTCCTGCATTTCATCACGTACTTTCAGGTAGTTTTCCTGTTGGCACCACACCGCAAACAGCAGTTCAATCGAAGATTCACGGAACGCAGTAACGGTGACGGCCGGTTTCGGGTCGGCCAGAACCAGTGGATACTTATTGGCAACGTCCAGCAGAACTTCGCGTACCTTGATAATATCTTCATGGAAATTGATTGCCAAAGTAATTGGAATACGCCGTATCGGAAATTTTGACAGGTTCTGTACCGGTGCCCGAATCAGCTGTTCATTTGGCAACCGTACATAAATATTATCTTGGGTCAAAAGCTTAACCGAGAGCAGATCAATCGAAATCACTTCGCCTTCAATGGTATGCCCACGAATCAAGGTAATCTGGATGGTATCACCGACTTCAAAAGAACCTTCACCAATCAGGAACAGACCACTGATCAGGTTGGATGCTGAGGTTTGCGAAGCAAAACCCAGTGCGACCGTTAAAATCCCTGCAGCGCCAAGGAAGACACTGAGTTTAAAACCGGCTTCTTTCAGACTAGCCATCACAAACAGCAGGAAGATAAAATAGAAAATTCCGCGGCGCCAGACCAGTTTCTGATGGGCATTAAAACGGACACCAATGGTGCGAATAAAGGTATTGGAAATAAAGCGTGCGATCAGGAAACCAATAAAGCACAACACCACCGCCACCAGAACTTCGGTCAAACGATCGGTATTGATATTGGTAAATACTCCCTTCAGGCTATTGGTGACTTCGGTCGGAATATTTGAACTTGGCATCAGACGCCCTTAGAAAAATGAATCAAACATATTAAATAATGCACCTGCTGGATCACGCGGTGGATGCAAATAGGCCACTTCACCAGCATTTGGTGGCGTGCGGTTTTCCACCCGGATCCGCGGCGGACGATCCGAACTCTCATGCAAGACCCGGATTTGTGAGGTCCATAAGCGGCCGGTACTTTCACTGTAAAAAAGCGGCAGGGCAGGCACTGGCACATTCATTCGGTCAAAGCGCAATTGCTGGTTACTGGTATTGTGAAATTCAATTGGCGTGACTGCACGAAAGGCTCGCGGATGTAACTGTTTCAGTTCGGTTCTGCCATCGACTGCGGTGGCATAACAGATTTCCCCCGAACGGTGATTGGGTCCAAACCAGGTGTCTTTTGGCAAGATTACCGGCAAATCGAAAATCGGTTCGCGCTGCCCCTCGACAAAACCGGCAATCCATAAGGGCGTGCTGATATAAAGCGTACCGCGCTGTCCGGCAGGAATATAAATCGGATCGACTGGCTTGATCACCACAGAACGGTCTGCAAGACGTGGCATGAGTTGCAGGTTATTTTGTGTGGATTTGAACATATAGCGTTCAATTTTCACGGGCGGTGGAAAGGCAAAATTTGGATCATCAATCTGATGCCATTGCTGCTCATAATCGTATTGTACGGAAGGACGATAATATTCCAGTCGCCACTCCTGAATGCCTCGGGTCAGACGAAACAGCAAGGAGCCAAACTGCCAGGCTTTGGATTGATTTATTTCAAAATTCTGTTCTCCCCACCAGCGTATTTTCGCTATATTCGGGATTAATTCATCTTTATCTTGCGGCAATCTTGGCACCCTTTCTTGCTAAATCTTTGAAAACATACTTCACGCTGTCATATGCTTAGAGTACACTCAATTTAAATTTTTTCATCATTATTATAATTCGCGATGCAAGTACTTAAACAATTACAAATCCCATATAGCTTCGCCAAGCGCCATGGAGTGCTGTTGCGTTATGAGGGAGATCAGGCCTTTATTCTGCGTCGTGACAATACCTCTATGCTTGCATTGCAGGAAGCCCGCCGTCTGCTCGGCTATCCGGCCCATTTTCAGCTGTGTAGTGAACAGGAATTTAACCAGTTGCTCAGTTCCAGTTTTGCCGGCGATAGCGGGGAATCACAGCAGGTGGCTGCCGGTCTGGAAGATCATCCGGATTTACTCAGTCTGGCCGATTCCGTACCTGAAGCTGAAGACCTGATGGATCAGGAAGATGATGCGCCGATTGTGCGTCTGATCAATGCGCTATTATCCGAAGCAATTCGTGTCGGGGCTTCCGATATTCATATTGAATCTTTTGAGAAAAAACTGTCGGTACGTTTACGGGTCGATGGCCAGTTACGCGAAATTGTCCAGCCACGCCGTGAACTGGCCCCGCTTCTGGTTTCACGTATCAAGGTCATGGCCAAACTGGATATTGCGGAAAAGCGTATTCCGCAAGATGGCCGTATTTCCTTGCGTCTGGCAGGGCGTGAAGTTGATGTGCGTGTTTCCACCTTGCCATCTTCTTATGGTGAACGGGTGGTGATGCGTCTATTAGACAAGCAGGCTGGCCGGTTAAATATGACCCATTTGGGTTTGATGCAACCGGACTATGAACGCTTAACTCATCTGGTACATCGTCCGCATGGAATTATTCTGGTGACCGGCCCGACGGGTTCGGGTAAAACGACGACGTTATATGCGGCACTTTCGGACCTCAATGATGGTTCCAAAAACATTCTTACCGCTGAAGATCCAATTGAATACCAGTTAGAAGGGATTGGTCAGACTCAGGTTAATAGCAAAGTAGATATGACTTTTGCCCGTGCGTTAAAAGCAATGCTGCGTCAGGACCCAGATGTAGTCATGGTCGGCGAGATTCGTGATCTGGAAACTGCAGAAATTGCGGTACAGGCTTCATTGACGGGGCATCTGGTGTTATCCACCTTGCATACCAATACTGCTATTGGTGCAGTGACCCGTCTTAAAGATATGGGAATTGAGCCATTTTTGCTTTCAAGTTCCCTGATTGGCGTGATTGCACAGCGTCTGGTCAGAACCCTATGCCCACATTGCGCAACCTGGCGTGAAGCAGATGCTTTTGAGAAGAATCTGTTTGAACATATTGAACATCCCCAGGATTTAAAACTCCCTCAACCGCAAGGCTGTGAGCGCTGTGGCAATATGGGCTTTAGCGGGCGTACCGCAATTTATGAAATTGTGTCCGTCGATGATCATATGCGTCGTTTAATTCACGGCAATGCGGCTGAATATGAAATAGAAAGCTATGCCCGACAGTCATCAGGCTCCATTCGTGATGATGGTTTACGCAAAGTATTGGCAGGTAAAACTACGATTGAAGAAGTATTGCGAGTGACCAACGAAGCGGCAGATTAATCTTTTAATCTATTACTTTCATTATAAGGATCGTCAGGACTTTTGGAAATTTACCAAAGGCTGGCGATTTTTTTCATGAGCTGGGCACGAAGTGGTGCAGTCGGATTGCCCGGATTGCGCAGAGTTTCATTTTCATAAAATGTCTGCCAAGTCTGAATCATTTCTAAAGTCAGTCCCTCCTGTTTCATTGTTTCAACATCTGCCTGAGTGATATTGAAAAAACGGGCTTGCGCACCATCGGGACCTGTTCCCCAGCCGATAATTCCTTGACCAAATTCGGGTAAGTTCATGTTGTTTGGGGTAGGTGGAATGGGCAAGCGTTCAATCTCTGTATTGATCAGAGAATTTACCTGTGGGCGGATTTTTTCTGAGAGATGAAGATCTGCAAAAGAGGCGGTAGCAACGGTCAGTAAGAAAGAACTTAAAAGAACAGGTTTGAACATCAATATAAATCAGATAAATGAAAATAAGAATCATTATATATAATTTCTTAAGTTTTTGCTGTTGTTTTGAAAAGGAAGTTGGATGTTCAGGGAAAGTGAAGCAACTAAAAGTTGAAATTTATAATTGAAGCTTGGCTATCCTGAAACTCTTTTTCAGGATAGCAGTTAAGCAAAAGAGTTTAGGTAATGACGTTTAAGTTCACATCAATATTATTACGGGTCGCATTTGAGTATGGGCAGACGATATGAGCCGCGTCTACCAGTTTTTGCGCTTCTTCCTGATCCATGCCTTCAAGATGAATATTTAAGGTCACTTCAATACCAAACCCGGTAGGAATCGGTCCAATACCGACATCACCTTCAATAAAAGCATCTTTAGTCATATTGAGCTTGTCGCGATTGGCCACAAACTTCATGGCACCCAAAAAGCAGGCTGAGTAACCTGCAGCAAACAGTTGTTCTGGGTTAGTTCCACCGCCTGGGCCGCCCATTTCTTTGGGCACCGCCAATTGTACATCCAGAATCTGATCGTCAGAGGTCGCATGGCCATCGCGACCGCCGGTGGCTTTGGCATGTGCGGTATATACTGCTTTTTCTAATGACATGAGATAAATTCCTGCTTATTTTTTATGGAGCTTTCATGCTCAGCTATTTTGCTCGAAGAATAAGCAGGGATTTTGTTATTTTATGCAAATATAAAAAAGTTTTTAAGAGAGCTGGAGCAATTTACGATGTTGCATTAAAGGCATGGATTCACGCACTTTTTGTTGTTCGTTTAAATCAAAGTCTACCGTAATCAGACCTGCACCCTCTGCATGGATCATCTGCAGAAGCTGACCGCGACTGTTGGTGGCAGCTGCATGACCCCAAGTCTGACGTTTTTCACCATGCCAGCCTTGCTGGGCTGCACCAAGCACCGAGCATTGGGTATCCATAGCACGTGTTTGCAGCAGAAGCTGCCAGTGCATTTCACCGGTGGTGTAGGTAAATGCAGAAGGTGCAGTTAAAAGATTTGCATCTTTGGCCCGCAGGTTTAAAGCCAGTTCCGGAAAGCGCAGGTCATAGCAGACCATTAAACCGATATTGCCAAAAGGGGTCTTTGCTACTACCACATCTGTGCCAGGCTCAAAGAACTTGGATTCCTGATAACCACCAACTGCATCACCCACTTGTACATCAAACAGGTGAATTTTGTCATAACGCGCTTCAGTGCGTTCTGGACTGATACAAAGACTGACAGTACGTACCCGACCGTCTTCAATGACTGAGCCGTCTGGGCGATAGGGACAGGGTAAGGTCCCAGCCACTATCCAGGTTTCGTATTGATGGGCAAGCTGTTCAAGACGTTGCTGAATGGCTTCAAACTGGGCAGCAGTTTCACGCTGTTTTCCTGCGGCAAAACAGACAAAGTTTTCAGGGAACACAATAAGTTCAGCGCCATTGGCCTTACTTTGTTGAATTAAAGATTCAATCTCCATGAAATTGGCATTAATTTCATTTTGAGAATTCATTTGTACAACAGAAAGTAAAGTCATAGTGTCCTCTTGGAAGATGGTTATACCTTTTGTTCGGAAACTTTATCCAAACTATCTTGCTCTTTCTGTAACTGTTTGACTAAAGGTTCAAACATGTTCTTGTTACTTTGATTCAGCTTCATCAAGGTTTTATGCGCATCCAGAACAGTATTCAACATATTCTGATGGGTAATATGTTCTTCCATCAGGGCGCGTGTGCATACATTAGGATCGCCACAATAATTCAGGATTACAAACACTTGGCTCAGTCCCATACTGTTGGCCAGAGTAGTAATGTCAGAATTGGTAGAAAGCATAACAGCTTGAATATTATGTACTTGTTTGAGCTTTAGGCCTAGCTTTGCCAGAACACCCAGTACAGTACTGTCAATAAAAGTGGTTTCGGTTAAATCAACGATAGCGCCAACTACGTTGTCTTGCTGTTCAATTCTGTTCAGTAATTTGTCTAGACTAATACAAGACTGGGCACGCACTTCGCCGATAAGCTTAAAAATATGCGTTCCATTCAGACTTGCATATTCAACATGACCTGTTGACATATAAATGCCATTTGCAGAGAAGGATATTAAATTATCCCATAGGGTCCAGGGATACTCAAGTGGCTGAAAGTAGTAATCAAATTAAGTGCTTATAAAGTCTGTAAATATAGTATTAATTCACTCTTATAAAACTTAAAAAGGCGATATCGTCGGCCACATGTTCTGGTACCTGAAAAGACTGATGTTGTAAATGGTGTAATAATTGCGAGAATTGTTCATTTAATCCGCCATCAAAAGGCTCCAGTGCACCATCTGAACAAATAATAAAACGGGAATTGCGGCTTAATACCCATTCATTTTCCTCAACCTCAAGCTCTTCAGTCAGGCCTAAAGGGAAGCTGCTCGTAGCAAAAATTTTAGGTTCTTGATTGGGTTCAAATATAATGGGTGGCGGATAATGTCCGGCACTGGACCATTTCAATACGTGGGTTTCCAGATTGAGAATCCCAGCAATCATGGTGATGTGTTTTTCAATATTCTCCTGCATCAGCATTCCGTTAAGCTTCTTGATCAGCTCGCGCGGGGTTTTGGAGCGTCCATGAAAAGCAGCCATCCAGGAGGTCAGCAAACTGCTCGTCACTCCATGTCCCGACACATCGGCTAAATAGAAAATGACTTCTTTATCGCTAATTTTCCAATAATCATACCAATCTCCTGAAAGATAGGCAGAAGGCTGAAAATAGGTTTCGACCTTATAATTGTTTAGTTCAATCGCATTCGGTAACAATCTTTTTTGTAATTCTGCTGCAGAGGGAAGATCCCGGCTATCCTGGTTACGCTTGTATTGTGCGTCAATTTTTTGCAGCGCCAGATCTGGATTATCAGGAAGTTTATTCCAGATCCAGCCGGCTAAAGCTCCTTGTTCCCAAGCTTGAGCTAAAGCGGTACCTTCATTCTCTAAGGCCAGTACAATCGTGGGCAGATTCCATTTGTATTGCAGATAGTCATGCACATCTGCAATCGCGATAATTGTAGAGTCATAAAGTTCATGATCATCCAGATAGATCATCTGAACATGCGGAAGCGTATCAAGTACTTGATCTAAATAAGGAATATCACGAGTCGGTTGAATGAAGTACATAAAAAAGTGATTCAATCCCGGGATTGGTTATAAGAGCTACTATAACAAGCAAAAGATGGCTAGCGAAGAGATTTCACTAGCAATCATACATGAAACATAAACTTAAGGAGCGTCGGGGGAAGATTCAATAGTGTCCTCACTAAAAGGTACATCATCCGAATTTTCGTCTTCAAAATCATCTTCCAGGAATAGAGTATCCTGTTCTGTGCCTTTCTTTTCTGCAATCGTATAGTTGGTGCGTTGCAAATAAATATCGCGAATCTGTGCATAACGATCACCCGTCAGTACCCCTTCAACGTCCAGTAGTTCCGACCGAGTATCAACCACACGCCAAAACTGGTCACTCCAGTAAAGACCGTCGTTATCTTCGAGAATATATTTTTGTGGACGGGCCTGGCTATCTACAACGCTACCAATTACTCCACGAACAGAACTTGGACCTAAAAATGGCAGCATGATATATGGGCCGGAAGGCACCCCATAATAACCTAAAGTAATTCCAAACTTTTCATCTTCATGACTTAAGCCCAGACGACGTGCCGGGTCTGCCAGCCCTAAAGTAGTTAAGGTATTAATCGTGAAACGGCCCAAAGACTTGGCGGCACGAGCAGGACGACCCTGAATCAACTGGTTGACCACATTCCAGGGTTCACCCAGGTTACTGCGGAACTGGTTATAACTGCCGCGAACATCTTGAGGAACCTTTTCCACATATTGTACGGCTACAGGACGTAACACAGTGCGGTCAATTACATCATTAAACTGATAGATCTTTCGGTTTAATGGCTGAAAAGGATCTTTAACCTCTTCGGCCTGTGCTGCTCTAGCATCGACTTTCAATTGTGTCTGTAATTGTTGGGCTTTATTCGAGATTTTCGTTCTAAGCGGTGTTTTTGCAGGCTCGTCGTTTAGATTTTCCACATCGGTAGTCGTCTCAGCAAAAACCTGTGGGGTTATGGCTAAAGAAAATAAACATATAGAGAAGTAAATAGAACGATGCATAAAGTAACCTGAGGCCTTTTCTGGGTAAGTAGCACTACTTATTAGGATGAAAATAATAAACGTTATATTCACGAATAGACATCATTTAAGCAAATTTGTATAAAAAATGAATGAAAACACACGAAAAGATTAAAAAATATACATACAAAATGATTTTTTAAAAAATGGGGTTGCAAGGGATGTGAAATGCTGTAGAATGCACATCCATCGGCGGTGATGAAGATTAAAACTTCTGATAAAACAGTGACTTAGTTAAGATTGATTGAGTTGGGTTTTAGAAAGAAAGTTTAAAAATAATGTTCATGACTGGTTGACTTTCTAGAGATAGAGAGTAATATAGCCGACCTAGCTTGCTGGTGACGAATCAGCAAGAAGATCATTAAGAGATTATGAAGAACAACTTGTGTGGATTTTTACTGGTTGATTGATCGAAATTATTTTCATTGATTGATGGTAGAAATTACTCGAAGTTTATTTGAGAAATATTTGTCAGAAAATTGATGAGTCAAGATTGGTACCCTTTAAAGGTACTACTGATTTTAAACTGAAGAGTTTGATCATGGCTCAGATTGAACGCTGGCGGCAGGCTTAACACATGCAAGTCGAGCGGGGAAATGTAGCTTGCTACATTACCTAGCGGCGGACGGGTGAGTAATGCTTAGGAATCTGCCTATTAGTGGGGGACAACATCTCGAAAGGGATGCTAAT